>JAVYOO010000003.1 GCA_038734275.1 Archaeoglobaceae archaeon | reverse complement strand
GCGAGATCGTTGAGAATGAGAGCATTGTTGAGATGGATCTCAATCCGGTTTTTGCGAACGAGAATGGTTGCTTTGTTGCTGACGCAAGGATTGTTAAGGGCAAGCGAAGGAGTTTTGATTACGAAGCGAGGGACATAAGCTTCTTCTTTACTCCAAGGAGCGTTGCAGTCGTTGGAGCTTCGAGAACGCCGGGGAAGCCCGGGAACACAATAGTCCTCAATTTAAAGTCTTTGGGTTTCGAAGGTAAAGTTTATCCTGTTAACGTCGCTGCAGACGAGATATACGGATATAAATGTTATCCGAGCGTTAAATCAATTCCGGATAACATCGATATAGCTATAATCGCCGTTCCCTCCCGAAATGCACTGCAGGTTGTTGAGGAGTGTGCTGAAAAGGGTGTTAAAGGCATAGTGGTCATAAGCGGTGGATTTGCAGAAGGCTGGGAGAAGGGCAAAGAACTCGAAGAGGAAATAGTGAGAATTGCAAGAAGTAAGGGGATCAGCATCATAGGTCCGAACACGATGGGTGTTCTTGATCCGGAAACAAAGTTTACATCATTTTTCTCACAGTTCCTCTCTGCAATTAGCATAAAAGAAGGTGGAATAAGCGTTGTCTCGCAAAGTGGCGCAGTTGCTAATTTTATGCTTCTATCCCTGCACCATGTAGGCATCAGCAAGCTCATTGCAATCGGCAACAAGTGCGATATAAACGAAATCGATTCTCTGGAGTTCTTGCTTAAAGACGACAAGACCAAGGTTATAGGGATGTATCTCGAAGGCTTTGTGAACGGTAGAAAGCTATTTGAAGTGCTTAAGAGAGCTCAAAAACCTGTAGTGATTTTGAAGTCTGGAAGAACTGAAGCTGGAAAAAGAAGTGCTTTAAGTCATACCGCATCGATATCAAAGGGAGATGACATCTTCGAAGGCGTTTGCAATCAGGCAGGTGTTTTAAAGTTGAAAGATTACGAGGAATTTGTCGACACCGTAAAAGCCTTGGCTTTGCTTCCAATACCTAAAGGAAACAGGATTGGAGTTATCCAGCCTTCAGGAGCAGAATGCGTTATGTCTGCTGATGCGGTGGAAGAGAATGGAATGAAAATTGCTGTTTTCTCTGAAAAAACAAAGACAAGGCTTCAAGAATTGGCTCCGGAGTGGCATACAGTTCAAAACCCGATCGACCTATATCCGATAATTGAAAGATCAGGCGACATGGTTTTCTTTGACGTTTTAAGATTGCTTTGTGAAGATGAACAAGTGGATGCTGTGATTTCTGGGATATTTATTCCAAGTCTCCTTGGTATGGATCTCGATGTGCTAACGGAGTTCAAAAAATACTCCAAGCCCATAATTTTCACAATGAAAGAAGATGTTGAACCGCTCAGAGACGTGAAAAGGCAAATGGAAAAGAACTTTCCGGTTTATTCAACTCCTGAGAGAGCTGTGAGAGTTCTGAAGAATATGTATCACTTCCACAAAAAGCTTAATAAGTAATTCGTAAACTTAGAGCATGGAGTGGTATTGGATAGGAATAGCCCTAATTTTGCTTATTTTCTTAGCGTCTGCAATAAGAATAGTGAAGGAATACGAAAGGGGTGTTATATTCAGGCTTGGGAGGCTGATAGGAGCAAAAGGACCAGGTTTGTTCTTTATAATTCCAATTTTAGATAGCATGGTCAAAGTTGATTTGAGAACAGTAACCTACGACGTTCCGGCACAGGAAGTTGTGACAAAGGATAATGTTACTGTGAAAGTAAACGCGGTTGTTTACTATCGAGTTGTTGATCCCGCAAAGGCTGTAACAGAAGTTTCCAACTACATGTATGCAACTGCACAAATAGCTCAAACGACACTTAGAAGCATAATAGGTCAAGCAGAACTCGACGAAGTTCTTTCAGAAAGAGATAAATTAAATATAAGACTCCAGCAAATAATCGATGAAGCCACAAATCCATGGGGAATAAAGGTTACTGCAGTTGAGATTAAAGACGTGGAGCTCCCAGAAGAGATGCGAAGAGTAATGGCCATGCAGGCAGAGGCAGAAAGAGAGAGAAGATCGAAAATTATAAGAGCGGAAGGAGAGTATCAGGCGGCCATGAAGCTCAAAGAGGCTGCTGATGTTTTAGCTCAAAGTGAGGGGTCGCTGTTCTTAAGATATCTCCAGACTCTGAACGAGGTGGCAGCTGAAAAGAATACGACGATCGTCCTGCCAGTTCCTGTTGAACTACTGAGGTTCTACAAAAAATAAATAAGCCCAACATATTTTTATGGATCTCGTAATCTGCCCCTCGTCTCCAACGCTTGGCAAGAAAATTGCAGAAATTCTCAATTTAAGGATTGCAAACGTTCAATACAAGAGATTTCCAGATTCAGAGCTTTATGTAAGAGCCGAGAGCGATGAAAAATCACATTTGGTTGTAGGGAGCGTCTGCTCTAACGAAGACGTAGTTCTCCTGAATTTACTTTTTGACGCCTTAAAAGGCGAAATTATAGCCATTATACCATACATGGGATACGCAAGGCAGGATCGAGAGTTTTTAAAGGGGGAAGCAGTAAGTATAAGAGTTCTCGCAAAGATGCTCGAAGAAAGAGCAGATAGGGTTCTAACTGTAAACATCCATAGCATTAAAGCAAAAGAGAGTTTCAAAAGGTTAACAGATTTAGACGCAATGCCTCTTATTGGCAACCACTTTAAAGGGAGAGACATCGTAATGGTTTCGCCAGATAAGGGTTCTGCAGAGCGTGTGAAGAATGCGGCAAAAGTTGCGAACTGCGAATGGGATTGGCTGGAAAAGAAGAGAATTGATGCTCAGACAGTTGAAATCACACCGAAGAATCTTGATGTCGCTGGAAAACAGGTTGTTATTGTAGACGATATAATCTCGACTGGCGGAACAGTTGTTGAGGCAACAAAAAAGCTATACGAACTCGGAGCGAAAAAAGTCGAGACCGCATGTGTTCACGCTGTATTGGCAGAATTTGCGCCCATAAAGCTATTTTCTGCAGGCATTGCTGATATCACTGCGACCGACACCATCGAAAAAATTTATTCAAGAATAAGCGTTGCGGAATTGTTGGCCAAAGAAGTGAAAGGGGTTTTGGAGTAAATTTTTTAACCTTTTTATACAACCTACTGTGTGCGAGTCTATGTGCTCGACACGAGAGCGATTTTTCAAAGAAAGGCAGTGTATCCAAACATGATAACTGTGCCAGAAGTAGTTTCAGAAATCCTAGATGAGAATTCCTCTTTATACTTTAGTGTAAAAGAGCTTAAAGTTGAAAGTGCCAGCGAGCAGAGTTTAAGAATTGTAAAAGAAATATCAACAAGAACAGGAGACATATACAAGCTTTCAGACACCGATCTAAAAGTTCTAGCAAAAGCTCTTGACGAAAAAGAAAAGGGAAACGAAGTAGTCCTTGTAACAGATGACTACTCCATACAGAACGTTGCAATGGCTCTTGGAATAGAGTTTGAGAGTGTGATCCATCCCAGAATATCGAAAGGTTTTAAGTGGGTAAGGATATGTAGGGGGTGTGGTAGAAAAGTTGAAAGCGATGTTTGCCCGATATGTGGTGGTGAAACGGTAATAAGGAAGGTGAAAAAATGAAGATTGAGAGTTTGATTGAAAAAGCAAGAAGGTTGAAGGAAAAAGGAATGGCCACAGAAGAGATCGCAGACGAATTAAATGTTTCCTTAGACACGGCTGTATGGCTATTGACGAGGGCTACACAAACTCCCCCATCCGATATCTACATAGAGTGGTCTAATCTCGTTAAACCGTGGCGTTTAAGGATGATCGCAGTTGCACTTGCAGACATGATTATGGAGAATTTCGAAGATCTCGATGTGGTCGTGGGGATAGCAACCAGCGGTATTCCGCTGTCAACAATGGTTGCAGAAGAGCTTTCAGCCGAGCTTGCAATATACTATCCAGCAAAGGTAAGTGGCCAGGAAGTAAAGGAGGGAATTCTCAGCGAGAATTTTGCAAAGGTTACAGGGAAGAAATGCGTTATAGTTGACGACATAATATCGACAGGAAGAACTGTTAGAGGGGCCATAGAAGTCATAGAGAAAAGCGGAGGAAAAGTTCTCGGTGTTGCAGTAGTTGCGGACAAGGGAGGTAGAATTGAGACCGTGCCAGTTAAAAGCCTGCTGAGAATTTCGAGAATCTGATGAATGTAACCATCGTTGTTCCAACGCTTAACGAAGAGAAGGGGATTGGCGGAGTAGTTGCGGATTTCAAAAGACTTGGATTCGACGTTCTGGTAGTGGATGGGGGAAGTAAAGACAGGACAAGAGAGATTGCAGAGAAAAATGGAGCAAAAGTGATACTCCAAACTGGCAAAGGTAAAGGAAATGCTGTATCGGATGCATTCAAAATCCTTGACAGCGACGTTATCGTCCTTGTGGATGGAGATGGCAGCTATCCTGCAGAAGAAGTTCACAAACTACTTGAACCCATAAAGAGTGGACTATCAGACCATGTAATTGGAAACAGATTCCATAGCTATGAAAAGGGTGCTTTCACAAGGCTCAACTTATTTGGAAATAAAATTTTGAACTTTTTTTTCAGATTCGCCTACGGTGTCAGCCTAAATGATATTCTATCTGGCTATAGAGCACTAAAAAAAGAAGTTTACAAGAGTATCGAGATAAAAAAGTCCGGATTTGAAGTCGAAGTGGAGCTAACGGTTGAAACACTTGCTAAAGGCTTTAGAGTAACAGAAGTTCCGATAAGCTATCGCAAAAGAGAAGGTAAGACGAAATTAAAGCCCATAAGAGATGGTTTTAGAATCGGAAAGGCAATATACGAAATGCTAAGACGATACAGTCCAGCTCGATATATATATCTTCTTGGGGCAATATTTCTGTTTCTTGGCCTTATAACAGGGCTTTACGTTCTTTACGGCTGGTTTAGAGGTATAACGCATATTTTACTCGCAATGCTTACCACCATGTTCATTCTAATGGGCGTTCAGTTCTTTGTATTTGGACTCATTACGCATCTTCTTTTCCGATCAACTACAGAACTCAGAAAAGAGATAAATGAATTGAGAAGAAAATTAGGCTAAAAACCGGCTATTTTTGCAGAGATTTGAGCTATTAATTCTTTGCCTGCATCAAGATACGGATAAAGGTTCAAAAATCCGTGCATCATTCCGTTGTATCTAACAACTACCGCAGAACTTCCGCTTTTTCTCATCAGAGCTCCATAGGTCTCTCCTTCATCTCGAAGAGGATCGTATTCTGCAGTTACAATTAGCGCCGGAGGGAGATTGCTAAGATCTGCATAGATTGGTGATGCACGTGGGTCAAGAGCGTCTTCTTTAGTTCTCAGATATTGTTGTGAGAACCATAGCATTATTTCGTGCAAAAGTATACCAAATGAAGAATACTCAAGCCATGAAGAAGTGATTCCTGCAAGATTCACAACAGGATAAACCAGAATCTGTCCCTTAATAAAATCCTCGCCATTATCCCTTGCCATGATGCTCACAACGGTGGCAAGATTTCCTCCAGCACTATCTCCACCCACAAAAATTTTGTCTGTATCAACTTCAATTTTTTCTCCGTTTTCCCAGACCCATTTCAGTGCATCATAGGCATCGATTACTGCAGATGGAAACTTGTGCTCAGGAGCGAGGCGATAATCAACCGAGACCACAGTTGCATTCGAAAGCCTTGCTATTCTTCTGCAAATCGAATCGTGGGTTTCAATGCTACAAATAACGAATCCACCGCCATGATAGTAAACAAGGACTGGGCTATTTGGTTTTTGCTGGTATACTCTAAGCCGAATATCGCCGTTTCTACCTCTAATAAAGATGTCTTCAACTCTTGCCACATTCTCCTCAACTGAATTCGTGACACGTTCAAAAAGTGGATTGATGATTTCGCGGTATCTCTGAGCCGAAATTGAACGATCAAATGGCGGAAGTTGCCTGTATAATTTCATAATCTCTTTCAAAGCCGGGTCGATTGGCATGAGTTGAATTAAAATTTCGATATATAATCCTTATCGAACCCTTGACATCTTTTCTATTCTGAAATCCAACACAGCCTTAACAAATCCCAAAAATGGGGGAGAGGGCGAGAGCGGTCGAGACTTAAATTCAGGATGGAATTGTGTCGCAAAGAAAAATCGATGACTCGGAATTTCAAGTATCTCCATTCTTCGCTTATTGTCAGACCACCCGCTGAAAACAAGGCCTTTGCTTTCAAGCAAGGGTATATAGTCTGGGTTCACTTCATATCGATGCCTGTGCCTTTCATAGACTTTTTCCCTGCCATAAAGTCGGTGAGCCATTGTTCCCGGCTTTATCGTCACTTCTATTTCCCCAAGTCTCATAGTTCCACCGAATTCTCTGATCTCTTTCTGCTCTGGGAGCAGGTCTATAACACAATGCTCTGCCTTGTCAATTTCAGAACTGTTGGCGTTCTTAAGATCACAAACATTTCTCGAAAATTCGACCACAGCAAGCTGAAAACCAAAACAAATGCCAAGAAAAGGCACGTTTTTCGTTCTTGCAAACTCTATTGCCTTTATTTTTCCCTCTGCTCCTCTTTTACCAAAACCGCCAGGCACTAAAATGCCATCATAATCAAGCTTTACTTCCCCCTTTTCAACCTTTTCACTGTCGATCCATATGCAGTTTACCTTACAGCCCAAATGTATCCCGGCGTGCTTCAAAGCCTCTTTTATGCTCAAATAAGCATCCTTAACGTCCACGTATTTGCCCACAATTGCTATATCGACTTCTTCTTTTAACTCTCGCATTCTTTTAACGAATTCTTCCCATTCAGTGTCCTGCTTTCTTTTTTCAAGCTTCAACTTCCGCAAAATAACATCATCAAGCTTCTCCTCCTTAAACTTCAGCGGAACTTCGTAAATGTCGCAGTCCTCGTTGCTGATCACCGCCTCAACTTCTACGTCGCAGAAGAGTGCGATCTTCCTCTTTGTCGATTCTTTTAGCTTTTCTTTGCATCTCCCAACGATCACGTCAGGATAAAGCCCGAGTTCCCGAAGCTCCTTCACGCTGTGCTGTGTCGGCTTGGTCTTTTGCTCCCCGCCTGCATCGAGTGGAATCAAAGTGACGTGAACGAGCAAAAAGTCCTCTTCTCTCTCCTCAATTCTCATCTGCCTTATCGCCTCAAGGAATGGCATGCTCTCGATGTCTCCCACGGTGCCTCCGATTTCAATAAGACAGATCTCGGCGTTGTTCTTTTTTGCAACTTCCCTGATCCAGGACTTTATCTCATCCGTTACGTGAGGGATTATCTGCACCGTCTGCCCAAGGTATTCGCCACGTCTTTCCTTCTCAATTACACGGCGGTAGATCTTCCCAGTGGTGATGTTGTGATCTCCAGTTAGCTCCATGCCTATGAAGCGTTCATAATGCCCGAGATCAAGATCTACTTCGGTGCCATCTTTGAGCACGTAAACCTCGCCATGCTGGAAAGGATTCATCGTGCCTGCGTCGATGTTTATGTAAGGGTCGATCTTTATAGGAACAACTCTATAGCCCAGATCAACGAGAAGTCTGCCTATGGAAGCTGCAGTAATTCCCTTGCCAAGTCCGCTCATCACTCCGCCAGTAACGACAATGAACTTCATAACTGTGGTAGCAAATTAGGAATTCCGTCTTCAATCGGATAGGAAACATTACACTTCCTGCAGATGAGCTTTCCAGAAATTATCTCGTTTTGATCTTCCTCAAAAACCTCCAAATCGAGATCGGATTTGCATTTAGGACATGCTAATATGTCGAGCAGTGATCTTCTCATATTCCTGTTAGAAAGCGGGGGAATATAACGATTTCTATCCGCTTCCATTCTTTAGTCTAAAAAATAATTTTGGGCACATTCAATATTTCTTTTTCAGTTTAACCGCAGTTCCATAAGCCAAAAGCTCCGCTGCTCCCGCCATGGTTTGAGAAGTTGCAAATCTGACGTTTAAAACAGCATCCGCTCCAAGCTCCTTTGCATTCTTGATCATCCTGTTCAGAGCTTCTTTTCTTGCCTCAGACAGCATTTCGGTGTATTCCTGAATTTCACCGCCAACAATGTTCTTGAAAAGCGCTGAGATGTCTTTGCCGATGTGCTTCGCTCTGACTGTATTTCCGAAAACAACTCCTATAACACTTTCAATCTCAAAGCCCGGCACGAAATCGGTCGTGGTTATGATGATCTCTTCCATAAGATCACCTCATGGTTTTTCAATGATCTCTTCTCTATGCCTAAATAAAATCAACGCCAAACCAATGGCGATCAGGGGAACAGAATATAACAACGTGAGGGGCAAAAAGAGGGGCAGAAGCAAAAAGCCAAGAATTATGAAAGCCAGACCCCACTTAGTCTGAGAACGCATATCGCTTCTTTGCAAAGCTTGCAAATTAATTTTTTCATCATAAAGGATATATTCCCCTATACCGGAATTATTCTGTGCGAATCACTCTGCTGATCCTTGCAATCATGCTCTGTTGCTGTTTACAGCAAAAAGCATCAGAAGTAGTTCCGCAAATTCCAGAAGATCCCCAAATACAATCTCCCAACACACAGCTTCCAGTAATTCAAAAAGCCACTGAAGAAAAGCTCTATGTTTCAAGAGTCATAGACGGAGATACATTTGAGCTTTCCAATGGTGATAGAGTTAGACTTATTGGCATAAATGCCCCTGAAAAAGGTCAAAAGTTCTATGAAGAGGCAAAAAACAGACTTAAAGAACTAATCGAAGGAAAAGAAGTTGTCCTTGAGAGAGATGTGGAAGACAGAGACCAATATGGCAGGCTTCTAAGATACGTTTTTGTAAACAACACCTTTGTGAACTTAATCCTTGTCCAGGAGGGACTTGCAAGAACTTACTTCGTCGGAGAGAACAGAAAATACGAAAAAGAACTACTTGAAGCGGAGAAACTCGCAAAGTCGCTACAGCTCGGCATTTGGAAGAAAGCAGAAGGTTGTGGGGATTGTATAGGCATTGCCTACTTTAAATGGAACGCAGAAGGAGATGATTGCGTCAATCTAAATAACGAATACGTGGTGTTCGTAAACAACTGCCCTTATTCTTGTGAGCTTACAAATTGGACAGTTAGCGATGAATCTTCGCGAAAGCCTTTTGTATTTCCCGAATTCGTGCTGGAAAGTGGTGGAAAAGTAACGCTTTACACAGGTTGTGGAATAAATACTAAGCAGAGCCTATACTGGTGCTCTACTGGCTACGAATGCAATGCTATATGGAACAACGAGGGTGACACGCTTTATTTGAGAGACTCAGCGGGCAATCTTGTGCTTGTGTATGCTTACCATAATTCCTAATTTGTTATATGTGGACAGAAAGCAAAAATTATAAATGTTTGTTAGCTATTTACAAATTGAGGTGATTGTGTGAGGTTGGAAGTGCCTTTGACTATAGTTCTCGTGGTTTTGCTCCTTGGCTGTGCTGAAATGACCGCTGAGCAGATTGCAAAAAACATGGAGGAAAAATATCGTTCCATTAAGGACATACAGGGGGAATACACTGTGACAAGTTATTACGGAAATGAGATTTTCAGTCAAAGTTGGAAAATATGGACCAAAGAGAACAAAATGAGGCAAGAGAACGACGAGATGCTTATGGTATCTAATGGGGAGATTTCATGGATATATGACAAGAAAAAGAATGAAGTGATCAAGATTACAAGCACTTCTGAGTTCGAGGAGTTTTTCAAGGAGGCTTTTAGCTACAGCCGAATCATCGAGGAGTTGCTGGAGAATTATGATTTAAAGGCACTGGGCAGTGAAAAAATTAACGGGAGAGACTGCTATGTCATAGATGCGAAACCAAAGGCGGAGAATATTCTTGGCATGAAACTGAAAATGTGGGTAGAAAAAGAGTTCTGGTATCCGATAAAGATCGAAATGGAATTCGACGTGCTTGGCAATAAATCGAAGTCAGTAGTGGAGTATAGAAATTTAAGTTTCAACTCAGGAATTAGCGATGAGCTATTTGAGTTCACTCCCCCGCCAGAAGCGAAGATCTCGGAACTTAAACTCCAAATGCCAGCCAAACTGACAATTGAGGAAGCAAAGCGTAACGTCGACTTCGAAATCTTGGTTCCTAAATACACAGCTGAATATGAATTTGATTATGCGATGGTTTCCGAGCTCGATGAAGAAGTTTCATTGCTTTATAAAAAAGGAAATAGCTATCTAACGATCGTAGAATCTCGCAACGAGACTTTGCTGCCAGATTCCAAGATCGTAAAGATTGGCAAAGTTGAAGGCAACATTTCGGATTTATACGGATTTAAAACACTCCAATTCAAATGCAAAGATATTTACATTCGAATTTCATCTGAGCTAAGCGAAGAAGATCTGATCAAAATCGCAGAGTCGTTTGAATGTAATTAGCCTCTTAAATTTTTATTAGAGCTTTGAATTCGCTCTCAGGCGAGCTTCAAGCCATTTTCTTAGCCAGATGTTCTCTATTGCATTCAGAGAATCCAATATTTCTGCTCTAAGGTCTAATTTTTCTTTGTCTGAGATCTCAACCAAAGCCAAGCATCGATAGTAAGCATCTGGAATTCTCCTCGCAACTTTTAAGTTTTCTGGAGATCCAAGCTTCTCTGAGACCCTTTTCATGCTCGCAGAAGCTATTTTCTTGTCTTTGATCTTTTCAGAATAATTGAAATTGCAAGTTCTTTCAAAAAGTGACACATAAGCGAGATCTCGCTTATAGGGGTCTTTTATGCTATCTGCTAAGTCCAAACCGCTGATCTCGACAATTCTCAGGTAATCGGTATCGCTTCTGGCATTCTTAATCGCTTTATCTAAGAAATCCTGCCTTTTGGAAATCATGTAGAGGTTTAAAAAAGCCATAACCTTTGCTTCATGATCCTGAATGCTTTCAGCGAGCTTTTCAGCCAATTCTAAATCTTTTTCAGCGATCTTAACGACCTCTTCTGCGAGCAGATTATCTTCAAGCTTTTTGTCCATAATCTTACTTCGCGTGATAAGATAAAACTCTATCCCCTCAAAAGTTTTTGAATAAGAAATTTAATCTCAGACGTCAATTAGCTTTATGCACGTGCCATGGAGGCTTGTAGCTTCCTGGCACTGCGAAGCTTGTGGGGATTGTTGCAAGGAGTATCGGGTGAGGCTGAGAGCATACGAATATTTGAAGCTCAGAAATACTGGCTTCATCGAGGAAAGAGCGGGGAGGTTTTACATAAAAAAGATTGGAAATCTTTGCCCGTTCCAGCGAGGAAATCTTTGCTCCTTAGGTAATCTTAAGCCAGTAGCTTGCAAGCTATATCCTTTCTCGGTTCTAAAAAAAGGTGAAGAAACCGCTTTATTCGAATTCGAAAATGAGGAATTCTTCGTTTACGTTGATGACTTCTGCAAAAATGTCCGTCTGAAGAGGGATTTGAGACCATCCATGGAGCTTCTGCCAAAAATAGAAGAAGCTATCGAGATAATTCTCGGTAAAAGATTAGAATTAAACCTTTTGACAGCTAAATTAGCCTCAGAAACTCAAGTGCTTCAACAACCCCGTCGCCATCGTTTGACGGTGTGATAAGATCTGCAAGTTCCTTTAGCCTTAGATCAGCATTCCCTACCGCAATCCTGAAGCCAGCTACTTCAAACATCTCTATGTCATTTTCAGAATCGCCAATGACCGCAAAATCCTTCGTGTCAATCTTCAAATGTTTGGCTATGAACTCCAGTGCTCTGCCCTTGCTAACTTTAGCATCCGCAATGTGATAGGCAAAGCCAGAGTCGAGAAGTCTGACATCGAAATCTCTTAGGATCTCTCTCGCCTTTTGAATGTCGAAATTTCTTCTCATGCAAACCTCTGATTTGCGATATTCGAAGTCTAATAGTTCAACACTGAAGTGCTTTTTGAGTTCCTCAAGAGCCTTCAGGCATTTTTCTTTGTTTCCAAGGATTATGTCCTCGCCATCGTAGCTGAATCGCACAACTCCGCCGTTTTCGCAGATAACGATATCAGAGACGCCAATCACCTTTGCAACCGCCTTGGCGAAGCATGGAACGTTGCCAGTCGCAAGGATCACCGGGATCTTCAGCCTCCTCAGGGCTTCAACTGCTCTTAAATTTAGTGCCCGTCTTCGATCCGTGATCGTGCCATCTATGTCTACCGCTATAGCCTTTGGTTTGAACATTCAGATCTCTTTTGTCTTCTTTAAGCTTCCGCTTCTTTCTGCAAGCCACTTCGCGACTTCATCCCACAAAGCCATTCCTCGACGTGAAACCACAAGTCCAACATGGCCAACGTCAGCCTTGAAAACTGCCTTGTCTTTGCTTCCGATTACATCCAAGAATTTCAGCGTGTTTTCTGGTGGTGCCAAGTGATCTCTTAAGCCAACAACAGCTGCGGCCGGCATTGTGATCTTCTTTGGATCAACTCTCTTTCCCTTAATGTAGAGCTTTCCTTCCGCAAGCGCGTTGTTCTGGTAAAGCTCCTGGTTGTATCTCACATAAGCCCCGGGAGCAACATTAACACCATCGTGGATCCAGCGTTCCATTCTGAAGAAGTCATCTATGAATTCCTCATCCTCAGCATTCATGAACAGGTTGATGTATTTGCCAAAATAGTTGCCCCAAGGTTCGAGGATCTTGAATCTCTCAGTCAAAAACCATGAGGGCACATAACCAAAGGGCGCAACAATTTCTTCGGGATTGAAGAATCTTTTATCTGAGAGAGTCATGAGTCCGCCAATTTTCTTGTCGAAGTAAAGGGTTGAGGCAAGGAAGATTATGTTCTTCACGTTCTCGGGATAAAGTGCGGTATACATTGCACTCATTCCGCCACCCATGCAGTAGCCGAGGATCGAAACTTTGTTTGAATTTGCATCTCTCTTGACGTCTTCTACAAAGTCAGCAAGGAAAATGTCGATGTAGCTGTCCAAAGAGAACTGATCCGCAATCGTAGCATCGCCCCACTTGATCATATAAACGTTAAAGCCCGCTTCGAGCAGTTTTCGCACCACACTTCTCTGCGGCGTCAGATCAAGAATGTATGGCTTGTTGATCAAAGCGTAAACGATCAGCAATGGCACTTCGTATTGCTTTTCTGTTCTTGGCTCATATCGATAAAGCTTTACTCCGTCGTCTGAGGAGATCTCAACTCTTGGTGTTGCTCCAACTTCAACATCTGGGATTAGATAAGGCTTGTCCTCGGTAATTGGCAGAAAATTAGAATTCTTTATAAACCACTCGGTAAGCTTTAAAGCCCTTCTGTAATTCCTAAGCACCTCACTGAACATTGGAAGCACCTCCTTCTTTTTCAAGTTTTTCAATCTTTTCCTTTAAAACCCTAATCTCCTCCAGTATTTTCCTTGACTCCTTCTTTATGTCTCCTTTAAGATCCACATAAGCTTCAGAAAGGGCAATCACGTCTTTTCTCGAGACCATTCCGAGAGAATGCAGAATAGCACTTGTAAAGTTCTGCAAATTCAGCAAGGTTCGCATGTAGGCACTGTTGATCGCATTAACCCATGCAGAAACAACTGCGTTGTCCATATACTCTGCATAGATCTCCTCAATTCTCGCCATTGCATTTCCTATGGATCTTGCAATCTCCTCGGCGTCTCTCTTCGCAAATGCTTTTGTTAAGTCATTTAAAAAGCCCCAGTAGGCTTTGTTTAGCTCAAAAATAAGCTTTACACTATTTTTATAAAATTCATTCAATTCCTCTTCTGTAAGCTCCTTAAAATAAGTCCTCGGATTCGTCACCGTTAAAAAGAACTCATTAAAAGCTTTTGCGGTTTTGAAAACCTCTTCAAAGTATTTTGAATCCATCATATTTAAGAATACTCCAGTTAAAATTTAAACTTTTCTTAATCAAATAATTGTGAAATTTAAAGTCGGAAACCTTAGTTAAATTTTTATCTTACTGCAATTTTAACAATTGGTGCGATCAATGGATCAATTCTCCAAGCCGGAAGCTGAGGGGAGCAGGTGGTTCATAGTTATTTCTGGGCTTATCATAAACCTTTGTCTCGGTTCAATTTATTCATACAGCGTTATTCAGGTGCATTTAAGGAAGCTGTTCGAAGATCTTGGGCTCAGGGTTTCTGCAACTGAGATGCAGATCCCATTCATCGTCTTTCTCTTGTTCTTCGCAATTACAATGCCGATAGCGGGTAAGTATATAGAAAAATTTGGTCCGAGAAAGGTTGCATACTTCGGAGCAATTTTAGTCGGATTGGGGTGGTTTTCAGCCTCATTTGCATCTTCTCCGCTCGATTTAGCGGTTTTATATGGAGTTATAGGCGGTATTGGCGTTGGAGTTGCATACAATTGCCCTATTGTGTCAGTTGGAAGATGGTTCCCCGATCGAAGAGGTTTAGCTCTTGGTATAACGTTGTTCGGCTTTGGGGTTTCTGCAGCCATAATCGCTCCTGTTTTTGACTTCTTGGCAGTTAATTTTGGAGTAATTTTGACATTTAGGATTCTTGGAGTTCTCTTCTTCATTCTAATTTTGCTTTTTGCCACTTTTTTAAGCTTTCCACAAGAAGGATGGAGACCTGCGGGGTGGACAATGCACGAGGAGAAAAGAAAAGTGTTTATGGAGCTTAGAAGAGAAGAAATGATCCGAACAAGGCAATTTTATGGATTGTGGGCATCTTTTATGATTGGAACTTTAGCGGGACTTATGGCAATAGGCATATCAAAACCCGCAGGGCTTGAAGTCGCTCAAAACGCGGGAATTGGCGAAGCGCAAATCTCAATTCTGCTCACCGCTTTGATCGTTCCATTTGCCCTATGCAATGGGATTGGGAGACCTCTTTTTGGATTCATTACAGATAAAATCGGAGTTATGAGAACCGCTATTCTCTCCTTCTCTTTGATCTTTCTTGCTTCCCTGAGCATTTTCCTCAATCCCACATCTATTATTGCATACACTCTTTCCTTTGCAATTTTATGGCTAAATCTTGGAGGCTGGCTCGCGATAGCTCCAACAGCCACCGCATTTCTTTTTGGAACAAAAGACTACGCAAGGAATTACGGTATTGTTTACACAGCCTATGGAGCGGGAGCAGTCATTGGTAACCTTCTTGCGGGTCAGTCAAAGGATCTTTTTGGAGCCTACCTCATGGTATTCCCATTTGTGGCACTATTGGCTATTCTTGGAATATTTGTTGCTCTTACAGGCCTGAGGACGAAATAATTCAATATCCTATATCTTTTATCCATTTCTTCAGGATTTCAGCAGAATTCCTCAGCTTCTCCAAGTCCTTTTCACTCAGCTCAAGCTCAACCACTTCAGCACCATTTTTGCTTAGCCTTGCGGGAACTCCAAGGGCTACATCTTTTATCCCATACTCCCCGTTTAGCACAACACTCGTCGGGATGATCTCGCCTGTGTCCTCAACAACCGCCTTAACCATTCTGTAAACTGCTGTGCCGGGCCCATAAACAGTTGCTCCTTTTCTCTTGATAACTTCTGCAGCGATCTGCCTTACTTCCTTTTCAACCTGCTCCCAGTTTGCCTTAACTTCCGCAAGGCTTTCTGCGATGAACATGCTGTCTCCATGCTCTCCAATGATCCAAGCCTTTCCTGATCTTATTCCAATCGAGTTCAGTCTTTGCATAAGCCTTGCAGAGTCAAGCAAGCTCCCCATTCCAAAAACCTCTTCACGCTTCTTCCCGCTTTCCCTCCATGCGACATAGGTCATGAGATCCATCGGATTCGTCACGACAAGGATCTTGCTCTCCTTAGAGTGCTTTACAATGTTCTTAACAACTTCCCGCATAACTTCAACGTTCTTCGTTGCAAGATCCAGCCTCGTCATTCCCGGTTTTCTTGCAAAGCCAGCAGTTACAACAATCACCTCGGAACCTTTAAGCAAAGAGTAATCAGTTCCGCCAACGATTTTTGGGAATTTGCCAAGCAACGCACCCGCATGAGATAGATCGATAGCCTCACCAACAGCCAAATCTTCTGCAATGTCAACCAAGGCAATTTCGTTGAGATCCATGTTTGTAAGGCAAGCATAAGCAGATAAACTTCCAACTCTGCCCGCACCAACAAAACCTATTTTCATACTTCGAGTTCTCTCCGAAGCTTTAAATTTTTAGATTTTCATCTCAAGAGGAAAACATTAAAGTGTTGCATCTTTGACTTTTTGTGTCTTAAGCCCCCGTGGGGTAGCGGACATCCTGGAGGCCTTCGGAGCCTCAGACCCGGGTTCGATTCCCGGCGGGGGCGCTTTAACTTATTCTAAATACCCATATAGATTTTTTAACTTTAGGGATTTAGATATCTCAGAAGAATTCAATAGCAATGAGCTCATTTTTATTCCTACGGCTGAACAGAGAAGAAATCGAAAAATATATATCCTATTTTTTAAAAAGTTAAAAACATGAGTAATGCGGTAAAATTAGTTATAGGATTTGCCGTGCTTATTTTTTGTTTAGTTCCGATAATACCCGTTGATGTGACATATACTGCAGTAGAACCCTATTATAGAGAGTGTCAGTATGAAGTTGTTTCTGCAACTCTGAGGCAGAGCTGGGATTTGTCTAGAGGAGTCTATCATATATCGGAGATTACGATTAAGAATATAGATTCCTCCGGAGGAACCTTTACAGTAACACATAAACTATATGATATCAAAGGGTTGTATGGGACTAAGATTACCAGCGAATATTTATCTCCTGGGCAGACTAAGACTTTTAGGGCTGAGTTCGATACACGGTGGCTTCAGGATGTAAGGGGCGAATATTCGGTTTCTGCTCCAACAATTATAGATCAGAGACTAGTAACTAAGCATAATACAGTATACAAGTCGTTAATAGGAATTATCGTTAGCAGGTAGTTGAAGATGTTTCCGTTCCTTAAGCAGCTTATTCTTTGCTTATCCTCCGAAATTTTTTAAATAGCAGGGAATAGGGTGTTTGAAGATCAAAATGCCCCCCCCCTTCTACCTTTTATTTTTCGTAGTCTGTAGTTGAGTTTTTAGTTGCATTTTTAATCCCACAAAGGGAATAGGAACCTATAGAGATCGAGGCTATGGCTATAGAAGAGATCCCAAAGAGACTTGAGGAATTCAAAGAGCTGAAAAAGAATCTGGCTTTAGACCTGTCTGGCGAGCTGAAGACATTGCTGACTCTCTCAAGATCGTTCAAAAAAGTTTATTCTGTCGTTAGCGATTTCAGAAGAGCTGAAGAGCTTTTCAAAAGCCTTAAAGAGCTTGGTGTTCAAAACGTTGGAATAATAGTATCTGAAAAAATCCCAGATTTTGAATTTCGTTTTAATCTCTCAGTTTCTTTTGATAATCTGAATGAAACGGAGCTTGAGAGGCTGAGGAGAATTTCAGAATTTGTTTTGCTGATCAAAAGGGAATGCTCTGAAAAAGACAGCAATTTATTTTAACTGCCTCACACTTTGGGCAAAGAGGTGTAAGACATGAAAACTCTTGCGGAGAAGATCCTTAGCGAAAAATCCAATCAAGATGCCTTTGCTGGCGATATTGTGGTAGCAAAGATCGACCAGATCGCTTTGCAGGATGGCACCGCCCCCTTGGCGATCAGACAGCTCATGGAGATCGGAATATACAAAGCGGTTGACAAAGCTCACTTCTTCATCGATCATGCCGCTCCTTCGCCAAGAAGAGAGCTCAGCAATGACCAGAAGTTCATATATGAGTTTGCAAAGAAGTTCTCCGCGGATTTTAATCCACCGGGCGAAGGAGTGATTCATCAGCTTATGGTAGAGCGATATGCAAAGCCTGGAGAGCTTATAGTCGGAGCGGACAGCCATACATGCACCTACGGAGCCCTTGGGACTTTTGCAACTGGAATGGGCTCGACAGACATAGCGGTTGCAATGGCTCTCGGCAAGAACTGGTTCAGGGTGCCAGAAAGCATAAGGGTTGTTTACAGCGGAAAAATGTCAAAAGGAGTTTTTGCAAAGGATCTGATCCTTTACCTCATAGGCAAGATCGGTGCGGATGGAGCGGATTACAAGGCTCTCGAGTTTCATGGAGACTGTGTGCAGAACATGAGCGTTGAGGAAAGGCTAACAATAGCGAACATGGCAATTGAATGTGGTGCAAAGGTCGGGCTTTTTGAGAGCGACGAAAAAACAAAGGCTTTTCTTGCAGATATGGGCAGAGAACAGGACTTCAGGCTTATAAAAGCAGATCAGGAAGCGGATTATGAGAAGGAGATCCACATAAATGCCAACGAAGTCCCGCCAGTGGTTGCAAAGCCTCATTCAGTTGACGCGGTTGTGCCAGTCGAAGAGGTTGCTGGCACTCCAGTTCATCAGGTTTTCTTGGGAACTTGCACAAACGGGAGAATCTCGGATCTTGAAATAGCCTACAGATTGCTTAAGGGTAGAAAAGTCAAGGAAGGGGTTCGATTCATAGTTGCTCCCGCAAGCAGAAGGATCTACCTGAAAGCAATCGAGAAGGGAATAATATCAGCCCTTGTGGAAGCGGGAGCATTAATATTGCCCCCGGGCTGTGGGGCCTGCGTTGGAATTCACCAAGGCATTCCCGCTGACGAGGAAGTCTGCGTTTCAACGCAGAACAGGAACTTTAAGGGCAGAATGGGGAATCCAAATTCCTACATATACCTCGCTTCACCTGCAACAGCGGTTGCGAGTGCTTTAAAGGGCGAAATTGCAGATCCAAGAGAATTTCTATGAAAATAAGCAGAGAGTTGCTAAAAGAAATTCTTGCGATAGCCAAAGAGTCTTACCCGAATGAGTTCATAGCATTGCTGTCTGGCAAAAAGGATCTGATCGAGGAACTCGTTTTTTTGCCTTTTATGGCTGGAGAAAGATCCGCGTTGATTCACTTGGACATGCTCCCATTGGGCGTTAAAGTCCATGGAACAGTGCACAGCCATCCATCGCCGTGCTGTGAGCCAAGCGATGAGGACTTCTTTCTCTTCACACGCTACGGAAAATACCATATAATCGTTTGCTACCCATTCACTATGAACAACTGGAAGTGCTACAACTATAAAGGCGAAGAAATTGAGCTTGAAGTTGTTTAGGAAGGCTTTTAATTTATGAAGTGGTGCTAAATGTGGGTATGAGTATGAACACCGAGAGATTTTCCAGGCTTCTTGAGCACTGGATCGAGCACAATGAGGAGCATCTTGAGAAATATAGGGAGTGGGTTGAGAAATTAAAGGATCACCCAGAGATCGTTTCAATGCTGAAAGATGCTATTGGGAAATTTGAAGAAGGGACAAGGATTCTGAAGGAGATCAGCAGAAGGATCTAAAATGAAGATCCATCCGATCTGCCCTTCGTGTCTTCTTAACAGAGTTTACTATGAGGCGAAGCTTGTAACAGATGACAAGAAGTTGATCTCGAAGTGCGTCAGCGAGGCTTTGAAAATTCTGAATGAAGAATATCCCAATAGCCCGGTAAATGCTCATTTAGCCACAAAAATTCATAGAAGGATTTACGAGATCCTCGGAAGCGAAGATCCCTATCTGGAGCTTAAAAAAAGAGCAAACGAAAATTCAGCGAGGATTGCAGAAATAGCAGAAAGGATCGTAATGGAGTCAGAAGACCCTTTCAGGGTTGCTGTGAAATCCGCTATAGTTGGAAACGAGTTCGACTTTGGTGTTCTTGGGCATAGAATTGCTGAAAATTTCGAAGAGTATTTTAGAAAAAGATTGAATGAGCCTTTAGCCATAGACGACGTTGATAAAATCCCAAGGCTTGCTGGCAATGTGGTTTATTTAACAGACAACGCTGGCGAGATCTTCTTCGACAGAATTCTAATGAAACAGCTAAAGAAATTCTGCAAAAAACTTACGGTTGTCGTCAGAGGAAAGCCGATCTTGAATGATGCTACGCTTGAAGACGCCAAAATTGCGGGAATTGACAGAATTGCGGACGAAATACTGACAAACGGAAAAGGAGCCATAGGGATCATAGTAGAAGAGCTTCCTGAAGAAACTCTTTCAAGACTCAGCGAAGCGGATCTTATAATAGCCAAGGGTATGGCAAACTACGAATGCCTTTCCGAAGCGGAGTTTAAGCCGATTGCCTTTTTGCTGATGGCCAAATGCGAGCCAATTGCCGAGGATCTGGGCGTTAAAAGGGGCGAGATGGTTGCAAAAGTGGTTGAATAAAATATTTAGCATTTATAGTGTCTTCTGTAGCTAAGAACTCCGTCGATCTTTACCTTTGACTCGTCTTCGACTTTAACGATCAGATCGTAGTTGTAGTAAACCTCCCAAACCTCCTCGCAAATTGCTTTAAGCTTTTCTATGATCTCCTCCTTTCTCGAGGTGTCGATCCAAAGCTCAAGATACATTTTTACTCGAATTCGATCGTAGCGGGAGGTTTGTCGGTCACATCGTAAAGAACTCTCGTGATCTCGGGAACTTCTGCGGTAATCCTTTGTGAGATCTTTCTTAGCCTTTCATAGGGAATTTCCACGAATTTTGCGGTCATCGCATCTTCGGAAGCTACAACTCTAACAACGAGAATGTAGCCGTAAATTCTCTTTCCATCCTTTACTCCAGTTGCCTTCAGATCCAGCAGAACCGCAAAGTTCTGGAAAGACTCGAGATCATTTGTTTCTTCCTCAACGATCTGCGTTGCATTTCTTAAGATCTCGAGCTTTTCCCAAGTTACTTCTCCAACGATCCTTATAGCCAATCCTGGCCCGGGAAATGCTCTCCTTTCCGAGATCTCCTTTGGAATTCCGAGCTTTCTTGCCACTTCTCTTACCTGTGGCTTATAAAGATCCTTGATCGGCTCAATCACTTTGAAGCCATACTTCGAAGTGTCAATTCCGAGTTGCTCAAGCACGTTGTGCTGTGTCTTAACACCTCCGACTGTTTCAACGATGTCCGCAGCAATCGTGCCTTGCACAAGATATTTTGCGTTCATTTCTCTCACAAGCTTGCCGAGAACTGTGTAAAAAGCCTCTCTGAATGCTTTTCTCTTCTCTTCAGGATCAACTTTGCCTTTTAAAGCTCCAAGAACTTCTTTTTTTGCGTCATAGATGAAAGCATCAAGCCCAAGTTCTTTGAGTATTTTAACCACGCTTTCTGGCTCACCTTTCCTTCTTAGCCCGTCATCGATGAAAACCGCCTTTATTGGTTTTCCAAGAGCTCTTGCAACGAGCACAGCTGACACAGTGCTGTCAACCCCGCCCGAGCAAGCTGCCAAAACTTTACCGCTTTCTTCAGGGCTCAGAATTTTCCTTATTGACTTTATATTCGCTTCGATGTATAAGTTTGGATCGAAATTCATGCTTCCCCTTCGCAAGGCTGATTAAAAATTTTTGGTGGCTTATTTCGCATTCCATCCTTTAAGCCCTAATTTAATCTTTGGAACTTCTGAAGAGCTTTTTCAACACTTCTTTATAGGCAAGGTATGAGAAAAAGCAAAAATTGAAAGCCAAAAAGATTCTAAACCTCAATCTCGATAAAATTGTATCCTTTTCTTTGCCTTATCTCCCCGAACTTTAATTTAAGTGGTTTTTTAAACAGTGGACCATCGTAAACGAATGTATGGAACTCACCATTCTCCCCACAAACATCTACTGATCTTTTCTTCATTTCCTCAATAAAACTCTCATCGATCTCTTTCCCAAGCCATTCCTTCCCCAAAATGCTCTCCTTTACTGAGCAAACAACCGCACGAAATCCCGCATTTATAAATTCTCTAACGATCTCTTCTCTTTCCATCTTCCAAAGAGGTAGAAGAACTGCTATTCCAACCGATCTACAAACCTTTTCGATCCATTCCCTGTGCACCTCGAGATCTATGTCTCCAAAGACACCATGAGTAAAACCCTCTGATTTTAGTCTCAGCAAAGCTTCCTTGTAATTCTTCTCGTAGTCCCCCCAAGATGTTTTTATTTGCATTATATCAATTCCAATAGCCTCAGCCTGCTTTTTCAGGACTTCCGCACGAATTCCGTGTGAGCGGGAATACAAGCCATCTTCTGTTATCGTGTTCAACAGTAGCTTAACCTCAGCTCCGCTCTGCAGAGCTTTATAGAGAGCCAGACAGCTATCCTTACCACCACTCCAGGAAGCAAAGGCTTTCATAACTCAAATCTCTTTAAGAATTAAAAACTTTTTGCTATAAAATCAAATAAAATTGAAAAATTAGGACTTCTTCACTTCTTTGCCCAAAATCTTCACGATTCGCGGTGGTGTTTCGGACATCTTTATTGCAGTATTTGGAACCAGAATCTCTTTTCCATTAGGGCTGAAAGAGATAAATGTATTTCTGATCTTCCAGTGCTGATCCTTGAGGACTTCCTGCAATCTGTTTAGCTTTACTATGACAGGGGCTCCAAGAAATCTCCCTATGAGCTTACTCCTTGATTTCTTTCTCGCTTTTGCCACCAGTTCTTTAACAGTATACTTCTGTAATTCCTTGTTAAGCTCCTCATCCAGTGTTTTGATCTTAACAGGATCATCCGAAATTCTATCAAGGGAATATCTCCAGTCCGGCTCCAAATCCCACCTCTTGATAATCTTTAGCAATGCTCTAAAGTCAGGATCCGTGGGGGTTGCCAGTGCTATGTAGCCATCCTTTGCTTTATAATACCCAAAGGGATACAGGATGTAATCCAGAGTCCCGTATCTCGTTCTCGATTTATCAAACAAGAAGCCTACTATCGTCGGAAACGCGTGGACTACTGCGAGTGCATCATGAGTGGCAACGTCAACGAATTGCCCTTTTCCACTCTTTTTCCTTTCAATTAAAGCAAGCATGGCCCCAATTGCTGCATTAACTCCTGCCATCGCCCAAGCTGCCCATATCCCGGCTCTCAATGGGTAGGAATATTTCCCAGTAAGGTAGGGATTTCCTATTAGACTTGGGTATCCGTTATAAGCCTGAGCAGTTAAATCTGAATCGGGAACATTAGCAAATTCCCTTGCTTTTTGAGTAAAATGCCCATAGGGAGAAACCGCAACGTATATAACGCCCGGATTTTTTTCAGAAATCTGTCTGTAACCAATGCCAATAGAATCCAGATATCCTGGCTTCATTCCATCGATCACAATGTCGCAGGACATGATCTGTTCTTTCACTTTTTCATTGAATTTGACAAACTCCTTATTTCTGCTTTCCACAAGCAGTGGAATCCCACACCCATTTACTTCTACTCCATATGGGCTTATCTTCTTTGGATCATCATTAAAATCCACTCTGATAACCTTTGCTCCAAATTCAGCAAGCAATGAGCCAGCTATTGCTCCTGCAAAATTTTCTCCGGCGATTTCTGCAACTTTTATGTCCTCTAAAGCAAACGGTTTATTGTCTTCAGCAAATAACTTCATTAAAGTTTCATCTCTACTCATCTCTCTCACCTCTGAACACCGGGTCTTTTTCCGCATCCCATATCGGCGGGGGAGCACAGCCAGGCATTTCATCCCAGTAGCCTATCACTCCCTCCTCTTCGAGCTTCTTTATTTCTTCATCGCTCATACCAAGCCATTTCTTTAGCACAAGCCTGTTATGGTAGCCAACCGGTCTTGCAAGCCACTTGATCTCTCCTGGAGTCGCACTCATCGCTACAAAAGGTCCTGGAACTGGGATTTCGCCATATAGACGGTCCAAAAGCTTTACTATACTCTTTCTTTCCCATCTCCAAGGATCTCTGTAAACTTCTACATCCCCCAACACTGGTGAAGCCGGAAAGCCAAGTTTCTTGGAGAGTTCAATTATTTCATCCAATTTGTGCTTTGAAACCCATTCTTCAAGGATTTGATTAAGCTCCCTGATCTTTTCTTTTCTCAATCGATTCTCACCCTTTAATCCCTCAACTACTGAGGAAAGCGCCTTAAACTGTTCATCGGTCATTATTGCTATGGCAACGAATTTCTCATCCAGAGTTTTAAAGATCCCGGATGGACTAGCACATGGGTCTATATTCCCAGTTTTGCCGATTTCTTCACCAGTGAGGCTATAGTAGGATATGTCATACATAAATCTGAGTAGACTCTCTGTTTGCGATACATCGATATACTGTCCTTTGCCAGTCTTCTCTCTGTAGTAAAGGGCATTGAGCACTGCAAAAACGACCATCATCGATGGAAGATAATCCCCAAAGTAGTCCGGCAGTTTGTAAAACTCGTCTACGTCTTCCCAGCCGGTTTTCACAGCTAAGGAAGCGACTCCCTGCGCTGCAACATCAAAACTCGGTGACCTGCTCAATGGTCCAAATTGTCCAAAACCGGAACAGCTTACATAGATAATTCTTGGGTTCACTTTACTTATCTGTCCATACCCAACACCCATTAAGTCTGCCAGACCTGCTCTAAAGTTCTCTACAAAAACATCTGCCCTTTTTGCAAGCTCAAAGATTATTTGCCTCGCCTTTGGATTTCTCGCATCTGCAGCTATGAAATACTTGTTCGCATTCTGGATTCCATAAACCAGATTTGTTCTGTTGTAGTATCTTCCAAATACTGCTGCAAGCCTGTAACGTTCTCCTTCCCCTGGTGTCTCTATTTTAACTACTTCTGCGCCGAACTGGGCTAAAATTCTGCCTACGTTAGGTCCAAAGACGAAGTGCGTAAGCTCAACAACTTTAAGTCCCTTAAGAGGTGGTTCTCTTTTCTCTCCTTCCCTAAATAAAGATTCCACATAACTGAAATAGTCCCTCATAGGCCCAAATACACCCTCCTAACTTCCTCATTCTTTGCCAACTCCTCACTTGCCCCTTCCATCCTTATTTTTCCGTTCTCTATGATATAAGCACGATCGCTTATCTGGAGAACTCTCCTCGCATTTTGATCTGAAAGAAGTATTGTTATCTTGTTTTCGTCTCTAAGAGACTTTATAAGCCTATATACTTCCATAGAAATCTTTGGAGCCAAACCTAAACTTGGTTCATCGATTAATAGGAGTTTTGGAGATGACATCAAAGCTCTGGCTATCGTGAGCATCTGCTGCTCCCCACCACTTAGTGTTCCAGCCATTTGCATTCTTCTTTCCTTTAATCTTGGGAATTTTGAATATATAAATTCCAAAGAACTCTTTCTTTTCTTCCAAGCTTCACCATTTATTGCTCCCATCAACAGATTCTCTTCAACCGTAAGATACGGAAAGAGCTTTCTACCTTCAGGTGCTATAGTAACACCCTTTTTTATAATTTCGTAGGTAGGTAAATTCATTATATTCTCCCCATTCAGTGTTATCTTTCCCTTTTTTGGCCTTACAGCGCCAATTATAGAATTCATTATCGTGCTCTTTCCTGCCCCGTTTGGCCCTATGAGTCCAACTATTTCTCTTTTTTCAACTTTGATCGATATTCCATCCACAGCCAGTATTTTTCCATACCAAACCTGTAGGTCTTCAACGCTCATCATACTTCTTCCTCTCCTATATAAGCCTCAATAACCTCAGGCTTTCTAACAACTTCTTCCGGCTTTCCATCAGCTATGAGCTTTCCATAGTGCATCACAAGAACTCTTTCCGCGGATCTCATTAAGACTTTGAGCACGTGCTCGATCCATATAATCGTAAGATCAAATTCGTTTCTTATTCTGTTTATGAGCTTCGAAACGCTCTCAGCCTCCGCAGGGTTTAATCCTGCCATTGCCTCATCTATAAGCAAAAGTTTTGGTTTTAAAGCAAGAGCTCTCGCAAGCTCGAGTAGTCTCAGCTCGTAAATTGCTAAGTCCGCAGCTAAAACGTCTCTTTTCTTCAGCAATCCAAAAAGATCAAGATAATAGATTGCTTCAGCTCCCGCTTCAGTCATCGTGAGCTTTTTACCCTCTTTGCTCCCGAGGATTGCGTAAAGAACGTTCATGTGAGCGGTCATGTTTGGAATCAATCTCGGATTCTGGAACGTTCTTGCTATTCCCAGTTTTGCTCTCTCGTGCATCTTCTTCTTTGTTATGTCTAACCCGTTGAATTCGATTTTTCCGCTATCCGGGGAATAAAATCCAGAAATAAGATTAACCAATGTGCTCTTTCCTGCCCCGTTTGGCCCTATGAGTCCAACTATTTCTCCTTTTTCGATTTTAAAACTCACATCGTTTACTGCGATAATTCCTCCAAACCTCTTTGTTAAATTTGACACCCTAAGCATTTGACCACCTCAGACCTGCCTCCTAACCCTAATGCTTGGCTCGTATTCTCTATACCTTCTCTTTCTGTAAAGACCCCAGAATCCCTCTCTAAGGAAGTAAAGTAGCAGTAGCAGAATTAAGAACAGGGCCACGACTGATAGCTCGCCAAAAGTCACTCTCGTCACTTCTCTTAGAGTTGCAACTATGTATGCGCTAATAACAACTCCATAAATTGCACCCTTGCCCGCCAGCGTTGCGGTCAGAAGCACCATGATAAGAAAAGACGGAGTTAGCCATGCTGCTCCTGTGAACGAACCCTGATAATGGGCCAAAAACCATCCTGAAATCGCCATCGCTCCACTTGTAAGTGTAAATATTATGATTTTTATTTGATTGACGTTTATTCCGTATGATCTGGCAACGTCCTCGTCCTCGTTTATAACACCCATCATGAAGCCGTATCTCGATCTGAGGGTTCTATCCACAAAGAACACCAAGGCCAAGGCGATTGCAAGCGAAATGTAAACAAAGATCATAACATCGAGAGTAACGTTGCCCGTTGTCGGAAACATGAGTCCAACGTTTGGAATTCCCGTTTCAGCACCGAAAATGTCGGAACGCCAGTAAGTAATCTCCGCCAAGATGAATGGTAAGAGCAATGTTATCAGGACGTAGTAAACTCCCCTCGAAATTATCGTTATTGGGCTTATCGCCAAGGCGATCAATGCACCCAAAAAGAATGCAGCTGGAAATGTCAATGCTGGGCTGAGTCCATAATCTCTGCTCAAAAGTGCCGCAGTATAACCACCCACCGCCAAGAAGAAGTGCGGGCCAAAGCTTAGACGGCCAGTGCCAATGGTTTGAAGATTAAACGGCACGGCCATCATGATCAACAGGTTTGCAAAGATTAAAGTCGATAGCAGAGCAATTGGCTGGTAGTTAAAAACCTCTGTTGCCAGCACGTAAATGATAAAGGGTATAGAAAGCCATATAATTAGCCCTATTATCGGGTTTCTCCAGTATCTGGGTTCTACTGTCCATTCGTATTTTCTTCCAAATGTATGAATAATTATTCTACCCCTTCTCGCCTCAAACTTTACCATTACGCATCACCATATAGTTTCTGCTCTTGCCAATCCCTTCGGACGAATGACCAGCACAATCATAACCACAACCAACGCAACCAGAAGCATTAACCTTGGATCCAGCAAGAAGCCCACTATAGCCTGGATGAAACCTATGATGTAAGCTGCCATAATGCTTCCCTTAAGGTTTCCAAGCCCACCAAGAACCGCAACGAGTATTGCTATTGTGAAAACTGTCCACCCAATGTATGGATTCAGTGCCCATATTGGGGAGATTAGCAGCATTACGATCGCTGGAGGTATGGAAGCGATTACCATTGCTAGTGCAAAAGTCCTGTTAAAGTTTACTCCAACGAGCTTCGAAGCAAACATGTCCTGACTTATGGCTCTCATGATGAAACCATTCTTCGTCTTTGTGAAAAATATCAGGTATATTGCCAGCAGACCAAGCGATACCAGAGCGGTGACTACATACTGCCCCGGAACATTTGCCTCACCGAATGGGACAAGCTCATTGTAAATCGTCGTTGGTATATATACCCCTACGATTTCTGGATAAGCATAACCAATGAGTTCTTCAACTATCACAAAAACCGCTACGAGTGCTGCAAGCATGTAATCCTCAAGTGCGGCAAACTTCAGTATTACTGCTCTATAAACAACGTAAGTGAAGGCCGCCACAAGAACTATGGACAACAAGATAGATTCCAATAGCCCAAGACCGATGTCGTTCCAAAACATCCATGTCCCGTAGACTGCGATTAGAAAAATCGCTCCGTATGCCAAGTTGAATACTCTGAGAACTCCTGTAGTTATTGTAAATCCCAGCGCCATCCCCAAATACATGGATCCGTTTACGAAAGTATATGCCAATATGAGAGACAGGACATCCAACACCCTAACCACCCTCCTCTATTCCTTTAATCACACCGAATCTCTTATCTGAATCTGATTTCAGCAACACGAATATTTGGTTTTGGAGTAGTATTTAAAAATTATGCTTTTTTCATGTTTATTTATTTTTTTATACTGGATTTGGAGTGAGATTTTGCCATTTCAGGCTCTCTGCGGGCACCTTACTGGAGATTACAATTCTAAGTATGTCTAATATTTATCAAATAGCCTACCATGTCCCTGTTTATTATTATAAACATTATCATCATCTTATGCCATCCAAATTAAAATTATTTTATGTAGATGTCTCTATATTTTTCTCGAAGAACTCGCTTGTTTATTTTTCCGACACTTGTTTTGGGAATTTCTTCTACAAAAAGAATCTTATCTGGCAGTTGCCATCTTGCAAACCTCTTAAGCATGTGCTCCCGGAGTTCAGTTTCAATCTGATCTTTCGCCTTGTTTCTGTATGGGCTCTTTAGAACTACCAGCGCAAGAGGTCTTTCTCCCCACCGAGGATGCGGTATGCCTATAACCACTGCCTCATAGACATATGGATGACTCATAAGAGTTTTCTCGAGATCCACACTTGGAATCCACTCCCCACCGCTCTTTATTATGTCCTTTAGCCTATCCACTATGTGGAAATAACCCAATTCGTCTATAGTTCCGGCATCTCCACTCTTCCACCATCCGTCTTCAGTCACACTTTCCTTTGTCCTTGGATCATTATAATACTCCTTTATAATCCATGGCCCGCGAAGCCAAAGTTCTCCAACACTCCTACCATCCCATGGGAGTTCTTTTCCCGTGCCAGGTTCAACAAGCTTCGCCTCAACTCCAAAAACGAACAATCCCTGCTTTTTCATGTGATTAAATCGTTCCTCTTCACTCCTCATCATTATATGGGGCTTTGGAATGTTTGCAGTTGCAAGTGGTGATGTCTCGGTTGCACCGTAAGCGTGGATAACTTTCGCCCCAAGCTCCGCATAGCTTCTGATCATTTCCAGCGGAGGTTCTGTTGATCCGCTAATCAGCCTAAGCTTTTCGAGTCTTGTGCTTGGAGCAATTCTTTTTAGAACTTCCAGAATTGGAGAGAGAATTGCTGGAGCTCCGGAGGCTATTGTGACTTTTTCATTGAGTAATATGTTTGTTAAATGCACGGGATTATATAAACCCGGGAGGATTAACTTTGCACCAACCATTGGACATGCAAGGTGAGAAGTCCAGCCGTTAACGTGGTAGAATGGCACAATTTGAAGGTAGACGTCCAGTGAGTTTAAATTAAAGATGGCGGCAGATGTGAGTGCCTGCAAAATAAGAGCTCTATGTGAATAAAAAACACCTTTTGGATTTCCCGCTGTTCCAGCGGTGTAGCATGCGGTGGCTGCGGATTTCTCTTCGATGTCTTCCCACTCTCTCCTCTTTGGATGCTTGGCAATGAGTTCCTCATAATGGTAAAGAGGTTTCAGTTTGGTTTTGATCTCCTCCAAACTCTTATCGCTCATGAGCACGTAGAGATCGAATTTATGCTTCTCTGCAAGTCTTTCTGCCAGCTCCACAAGAGTATCGTCGAAAAACAGCGCTTTCGCACCAGCATGATCCACGATGTATGCTAGCTCGTTTAAATGAAGTCTGATATTTAACTGCACCAAAACCGCTCCAATTCCAGAAACACTGAAATAACTCTCAAAGTATCTATGGTCGTTCCATCCCAAAATTGCAACCCTGTCCCCAGGCTTAATTCCAAGCTCCTGAAGTGCGTTTGCCATTGCACAGACCCGCTCATATATTTGCATATAGTTGAAAGTGTGAACCTTTCCGTTCTGGAGAGTTCTATAAGAGACCACCTCAACTTCATCGTGAACTTTTGCAGCATGCTGAAGAATCTTATGTAAATTAAGCTGGTATTCATCATTCATCGTGGAAGGAAGACCTTTCAGCACCATGTTTTAACTTAAATTATAAGTATTAAAAAATTTCTCTTTGCTTGATCTTCGCAAGTCCTAATTTAAAAAAACTGAAATCCTCAAAAACCTTATTAATCGAAAAACTACATTTTTTGTGGATAAAATGGATGCTGAAACTTTAAACAGAAGCAATTACTCTGCAAAAGACATTACGGTTCTTGCAGATCTCGAAGCTGTTCGAAAGAGGCCCGGAATGTATATTGGGAACACAGGAGTCAGGGGTCTGCATCACTTGCTATGGGAAGTTGTGGATAACAGTGTTGATGAGGCAATGGCTGGATTTTGTAAAAATATAAAGGTCACACTTCACAAAGACGGCTCTGCGAGTGTTGAAGACGATGGAAGAGGAATTCCAGTAGATCTCCATGAAACAGGAAAGCCCGCTCTTGAAGTTGTAATGACAAAACTCCATGCAGGTGGCAAATTCGGAAACAAAGTTTACAGAGTTTCCGGTGGACTTCATGGTGTGGGTGTTTCAGTTGTAAATGCCCTTTCAGAATGGCTCGACGTTTGGGTTAAACGAGACGGCAAGATATATTACCAGAGATACGAAAGGGGAAATCCCAAAACTGAGATTAAAGTTGTGGGAGAGAGCAGTGATACAGGAACAATTGTCAGATTCAAGCCAGATGAGGAAATATTCGAAGTGACAGAATTTAACTACGAGATCGTTTCTCAGAGGTTGAAGGAGATTGCGTATCTCTGCAAAGGTCTTAGAATAACACTTATAGATGAACGCACTGGGAAACAGGAAGAATATCACTTTGATGACGGTATTTTGGGGCTTATAAGACACATGAACAGAAAGAAAAAGACTTTTCATGAGCCAATTTATATCGAGAACTCAAAAAACGGGATACTGATTGAAGTGGCAATCCAATTTGTTGATTCTGAGATTGAGACCATAATGGCTTTTGCCAACAATATAAAAAATGAGGAGGGGGGAACGCACGTAATTGGGTTCCGTGCAGGCTTAACACGAGCGATCAACGAGTATGGTAGAAAGAACATTAAAAAATTCGAAACCATAGCTGGGGCTGAGATCAGAGAGGGCTTAACTGCAGTTATAAGTGTTAAAGTCCCAAATCCACAGTTTGAAGGTCAGACGAAGAATAAACTCACAAATGCAGAAGTCAAAACAGCAGTTGAATCCACTGTTTATGCCGGGATGCTCAAGTGGCTTGAAGAGAACACAAAAGAAGCTGAAAGTTTAATTAATAGATTTTTAATTATAAAAAGAGCCAGAGAAGCAGCAAAAAGAGCAAAAGAACTTGTAAAGAAAAGAGAGGACGTTTCCATCACCTTGCCAGGTAAACTTGCAGATTGCTCATCAAAGAACATAGAAGAGAGAGAGATTTTCATTGTAGAGGGTGAGAGTGCTGGTGGTTCAGCCAAACAGGCGAGAGATAGGAGGTTCCAGGCAATACTACCAATAAGGGGTAAGATCATAAATGTTGAAAAAGCTGGAATGGTCAAAATACTTAAGAATGAGGAGATTAAAGCTATAATTTCTGCAATAGGTGCGGGAATCGATAAGAACTTTGATCTGAGCAAGATGAGATACAGCAGGGTTATTATAATGAGCGATGCGGATGTCGATGGACTGCACATAAGAACCTTGCTTCTTGCTTTCTTCTACCGCCACATGAGGCCTCTTATTGAAGCTGGCAGATTATACATTGCACAGCCTCCGCTTTACGGTGTAAAGAAGGGAAACAAGACCTATTACGCTTACAATGAGTTGGAGCTTAACAGACTACTCGAAAAGCTTGGAAATGCGGAAGTTCAAAGATACAAGGGTCTTGGAGAGATGAATCCAGAACAGCTATGGGAAACTACAATGGATCCGCAAAGGAGAATAATGATTCAGGTAAAAATTGAAGATGCTAAAAGAGCGGATGAGCTTTTCAGAATATTGATGGGAGAAGACGTTGAAAGCAGAAAGAATTTCATAATTGCCCACTCGAAAGAGGTGAAGAACCTCGATGTTTAGCTTTGAGAGATATTCAAGGCAGATCGAGATCTTCGGTATTGAGGGTCAGGAGAGGTTGGCGAAGGCTTCTGTTCTTGTTGTGGGTGCGGGTGGTTTGGGGAGTGCGGTTATTCAGTATTTAGCTTCCGCGGGCATTGGAAGGCTCGGAATAGTTGATGGCGACATAGTTGAGGACTCAAACTTGCAGAGGCAAACGATACACGCGGGAAACGTTGGAATGAACAAAGCAAAATCTGCTGGAGCTTTTGTAAAAAAGCTAAATCCTGATGTCGCAGTTGATATATATCCCTTTGATTTAACTCCTAAAAATGCAATCGAGCTTTTAAAAAACTATGATGTTGTAGTCGGCTGCCCTGACAGCTTTAAAGTAAGATACATTTTAAATGATGCTTGCTTTTTGCTGAAAAAGCCATTTGTTCATTCTGCAGTTTATGCTTTTGAGGGAGAGCTGTCCACATTCCATGGAAGCCCATGTTATCGCTGTTATTTGCCAAAAATGCCACCTGCAACTGGTAGAGCAATAATAGGAGCGGTAGCAGGAGTTTTTGGATGCCTTCAGGCTTTGGAGACCATAAAGCTCATAACTGGTTATGGAGACATTTTGAAAGGTAGAATTCTGAGACTCGATGCTTCTACTATGAGCTTTTTTGAATTCAACTTGCAGAAAAGAAAAGAATGCCCTGTGTGCAACGAAGAGCTTAAAGGAATTTTCGAAGAGAACTACATTGGAGATTGTGAAATCGTAAGACTTAAATAAGCAATCATAAAACCCAGTATTGGGATTTAAGATGAACTTCTGGGCTTTAGAGGTTGAAGACGTCATTAAAAGGCTGGAAACCAGTTTAAACGGTTTAAGTCAAGCTGAGAGGGAAAAAAGGCTCAGAATTTACGGTTTAAACGAAATAAAGGTTAAGGAAAAGAAGCCATTTGAAGTTTTCATCAAGCAGTTCCGAAATCCGCTTGTGCTCGTTCTAATAGTTTCGATGTTTCTTCTCAGCTATTTGGAGCACCATCTTGAAGCTTTCATAGTCTTTGCAATTGTCATCCTTGGAGCAATCGTCGGGTTCCTTCAGGAATGGAAAGCGGAGAGTATAATGAAAGAGCTTAAGAAGTTCCTGATTCCAAAGGCTCTCGTTGTTTCTGAAGGAAAAATAACCGAAATTGAGTCAAATTTAATCGTTCCGGGCGATGTAATAATAGTTGAAGCGGGAATGAAGGTTCCCGCAGATGCAAGAATTGTTGAAAGCAGAGAACTCAGCGTTGACGAGTCAATGCTAACAGGGGAGTCTTTTCCAGTTGAGAAGAACAACAAAAAGGTTTCTGAAGACGCGATTGTGCCTGAAAGAACCTGCATGCTCTACGCTGGCACCGTTGTGACTTCTGGCTGGGGAAAGGCGGTTGTTGTTGCAACGGGCGAGAGAACAGAGATGGGTAAAATTGGCAAAGGACTTGAAGAAAGCGTCGAGACACCGCTGCTTGCAAAAATGCGTGTATTTGCGAAACAGCTCACAATCGGAATCATTTTGGTCTCGGTTGCAATATTCTTGCTCGGGCTTTACAGAGGCTACGAGAGCACGTATGCATTTCTTTCCGCAATAAGCTTTGCGGTCGCTGTGATTCCTGAGATACTTCCCGCAACTATAACGTTGGCTCTTGCCTTTGGCGTGAGAGAGATGGCTAAAAGAAAAGCTCTGGTTAAATCTCTGCCCGCAGTAGAAACATTGGGCAGTGTCACAGTAATTTGCTCGGATAAAACTGGAACTTTGACTCAAAACAAGCTTAAAGTCGTCAAGCTGGTCACTCCAGAAGGCGAATACGAAATTCAAGATGACGGATTCTACAAAAATGGTGAAAAGGTTCTTGGAGAGGACATAAGAAAATTAGTTCTTGCGGGATACATATGCAACAGAGCAGTCTGCGAAGGCGGGAACTGCAGAGGGGATCCGCTTGAAATAGCACTGCTCGAGCTTGCTTTAAAGTCTGGAATCACAGAAGACTACGAAATACTCGACGAGATTCCATTCGACTCGAAGAGAAAGTTCATGGCGGTTTCAGCAAAGACAAAGGACGGGATATATGTTATTGTTAAGGGAGCTCCCGAAGTCGTAGAGGGCATGGTTCAAAGCAAAATTCCAGAGACGTGCACTCAGAACGGGATGAGAACGTTAGCTTTTGCATTCAAGAAGGTTGAAGAATTCAATGGTTTCGAGCTCAAAAATCTTGAATTTCTCGGCTATCAGTGTTTGATCGACCCGCTAAGAGAAGAAAGCAAGGAGGCTGTTGAAAAATGCAAATCCGCTGGAATAAGGGTTCTAATGATCACTGGCGATCATCCAACAACCGCATTGAAGATCGCAAGAGACGCTGGCATCGAAGGAGAGGTTATTACTGGCAAAGAGCTTGAAAAAATTGACTTGCGTGAAGCGGTTGCGAAATACAGCATTTTTGCAAGAACAACACCTGATCAAAAGCTTGAAATTGTTAAGGCTTTACAAGAAAACAAGGAAGTTGTTGCGGTAACTGGCGATGGCGTCAATGATGCTCCCGCACTGAAAAGAGCTGAAATTGGTGTAGCAATGGGAAGTGGTAGCGATATAGCTAAGGAAGCAGGTGACATGGTTTTACTTGATGACAGCTTTTCCACGATCGTTAAGGCAATAGAAGAAGGTAGAAACGTTTTCCGAAAGATTCAGAGGATCATTTCTTGGATGCTTCCGACAAATGGAGGCCAAGGACTGATCGTGCTCGTTGCCTTTGCCCTCGGAATTTCAATGCCAATGCTACCGCTCCACATACTCTGGATCAACACCGTCACTTCTGGACTGCTTGGAATGATGCTCGTCTTTGAGCCAATGGAGAGAGGATTGCTTAAGCTAAAGCCCACGAGGGGAGAGCTGATAAACAATCGCATCATATTCAGGATCTTTTACATCTCCATACTAAGCGTTCTGCTTGCTTACGTCCTTTACTTCGACACGGGGAAGATGTCTTCTGCGGTGAATGCAATAATTGCAGTCGGGATCTGGTATCTGCTTACTCCTCATGTCGAGAAAAGCTTCTTTGAAGTTGGACTGAGAAACAAATTTGCAATCCTCGGGATCTTTTTAACGCTTGCAATTCAGCTTTACGTTACAAACTTCAGCACTGCACTTCTACTTGAGCCGATGAGCCTTGAAGAATGGATCAAGACTTTGGGTTTGACTTCTTCAGTCTTCTTCATAGTGGAACTTGAGAAATTAATATTTAGGCTCTTCAGAAAAGAAGCTATTTCTTGAAAAATTTTCTTACGAAATTCGCTTCTTCTCTTAGGATCTCAACCTTTTTTCCAAAATCCAAGCTCCCAATACCAAGATCGTCAAGCTCAACCGTTATAAAGCCATCATAGCCAAGCTCGGATAGATCCTTGAGTATTTTTGCAACTCTTTCGCTCTTGCTTGCCTGCACGTGTCTTCGCTTCTCATCTGAGTTGCTAACATGAACATTGCGAACTCTATTTATAAGGCTGTAAAAGTCTTCTGCATTCTCCAATGAGTGTTTTATGTCAAAGGTGATCGAGAGATCGTAAAAATCTGCAAACTTCTTAATTTCTTCCGGTTTCTTGCATAGGTTGTTTATACTTTGCTCAGAATTTTCCAAACACAGATTTACGCCCTTAAGCCTTGCAAATTTCGAAGAAACTCGTAAATATTTATGCAGGGAGTTGTAGTCTGCCCAGACTGGCTCTCTGTAGGCACTTCTTTTGCCTGCATGAATTGTAACGAGCTCAGCTTTTGTTTTCGAAGCCAAGGAGATCGTGTATAAAGTCTCTTTAAGTGTAAGCTCGCAAAGATCGTTGTTAACCGAAACTGGATTTAGATCGAGAACTGGAGCATGAAATTCCAATTTCATGCCTGAAAAGCAATCAAGCTTCTCTAAAGATCGATCGACCCAGAAATAAGGCGTTTCAACCCAAAACTCAATTCCCTCATAGCCAGCAACCTCGCATGCCTTAGCGATCATGTCCGTGGAATACTCATAAAGGAACATTGATGAGAACAAAAGATTCATAACCTTCGCATTCTTCTGTATTCTTCAAATAGCTTTTCTATATTTTCTATTTTTCTCTTTCTGAGCTCTTCAAACTTTCTTCGATAAACTTCCTCAAATTTGGGACTTACGAAGGCGAAGCCTTCTCCTCCAATGATTTCAACCTCCTCAGCCCTGATTCTTGGAATGTTGTAAGAATCAAAGACTTCCTGAGCTAGATGCGACATCTCTCCGATCGTTACTATCGCCTTAATTTTCTTTTCACACAGCATTTCTGCAACGCTCTTACTTCCTCCACTCGAGTCGAGAATTAAGACTACATCACCCTCTCCGATATCTTTACTCTGCTCTATTTCGTCTTTTGTAAACTTTTTAAGCACCTTTATTTCTTTCCAGCCCATGAATTCTCCAAACTTTATTTTTTTGAGCAATTCGATCTGATCTTTTAGTTTCGAGATTTCTGAATCCTTCTCCTTTATTTCAGCCAAAAGCTCAGAAATCCTAAACTCAAGGTTCCTTATGTATGTTTCTTTCCTTATCTTCTCCTTCTCTTCACTCGAAAAACTCGCTATCCTCGCTCTTAGTCTTTCTATCTCTTCTTTTAATTCTGAAAGCTGCTTCCTCAAAATCTCGTTCTCTTCAAGTAGCTCTTTTATCTTTTTATCCCTTCTGTCTATCTCAGAAATTAAATCTAAATCAATAGACTCCTTTTTTTCAATTTTTTCGACTTTTCTTTCCTCAAAAAGACTTTTTAGTGGCGTTCCTTTGATTATTTCCGCTTTTATTTTTTCTGTGTCGATCCCCGCAGGAACTCGTCTCTCAATGTTTCTGAACTTGCTTCGATAAAAGTTCAGAGCATCTATTGCTGCTGCGAGGGCATCGCGTTCGTGATCGTTTAAAACTTTATAATTAGATGTCAGTTCTCTTTTCTTTTCAACATTCAGATCCTCCCTTGGAGTGTAAAGCACAGCATTGAAAGAAGCCCTGATCTTAGAAACAAAGTCTGGCGGATTTTTTTTGTCAGTTGCAATTATAACTGGCTTTCCATGCTCGGTTATGAATTGCACGACATCTGAGGTGTTCCACTCTTTCTTGCTTCTGATCGAGATCAGATTTCCAGCCAAGTCCATAATCGCAACCGCAGTTGTTGTTCCAGGATCTATGCCTGCTATCAAATATCTTTTGGATCTTGAAAGAGGTATCAGTTCAATTCTCTCCTTTTCCACAGAGCTAACTTTTACCTGAACATCCTTCGTCTTAAAAGAACTAACTGGCACATCTCTTCTCGGAGCATTAATCAGTATTTCCCCTCTTGAAATGCCTCCAAATCTCTCCCTAACATTTTCAGTATATTCAAAGCCAAGCTCATCCAAAATCGACTTTATCTCTCTATAGATACTCCTCACCGCATCATGCACTTTCCTCCCATATCTCTTTTGCCTCCATCCTCCCTTTCCCAGGCTTCTGTTCCTCGAAACCACGATCTGGGTTTTGTCGGTGAAGACCGATACCTCATATCCAATTTCAAAGCTTGCAAGATATGCACAGGTTCTTGCCTCATCGAATGGATCTCTTGGGTTCATTTTTATGCCAAATCTTCGCGCGAGGACTGGTAGAGATGCGTCCACAGCAACCTGCACAAGCCTTGTGTTTGTATTCTTCAAAAACTCTATAATTTCCTCTTTTGATTTGAAAATCTCGCTAATGCTGTCAATTGCAACTATTTCTGGCTTCATTTCTTTTATTGTTCTGAAAAGCTTATTTTTAGAGATAACTCTCCTGATTTCCTCTTCTCCATTCAGAGCTACAAAGGCAAATTTTCTGTGTCCGAGGACATCAATTCCCACGATCACTGATTATTTTCTCGATCACAGAATTCATATCTCTTTCTATCCGATAGGTTCTGCTAAAATACTTCAGCAAATTCTCGAGATCTCTCAAAAGAATCTCCTTCCAGTTGTCTTCTCCAACCTCCAAGCTCTGTGGAAAGTCTATTATCCAGAAACCGCTTTGGTTAACAAGAACGTTGAAGGGGCTAAGATCTCCATGAACAACACCTCTGCGGTAAAACTTGGCCACCTCCTCGAGTATAGAGTCAAGAAGTTCTTCAGGATTATCAACCTTTACCTTATACAGCTCTTTTGCATCTATCAACTGCATGAGCACCGCATTTCCCTCCCAAGCGTAGGCTTCTGGCACAGCTAATCCCCGAAGCTTCCTCAAAGCACTGAATTCCCTTTTTGCAGATCTGATCGAGAGAACGAGGAAGTTCAGGTTACCATAATCTCTTTTCTCAACTACTTTCTTGAAACTCTGATAACCGAGCTTGTGAAACTTTATAACCGCCTCCCCCTGCTTTGAAATGCAGTTGTAAACCAAGCTTTCTTTCCCTTCACCCACCTTTTTGCCTATCGCCTTCACCTGTCCGCTCTCCGCAAGTAAATGCAGTGAGTAAAGGCTTAGCCCTGAAAAGGTCAGAGTTGCCCCCTCGTATTCTGTGAATTTGTTTAAAACAATGCCATCATCTCCCAATGCTTTTAAAATTCTCCTTGTCTTTTCCTCCTTTATCTTTGCTGAATCGCTTATGACATTAAGAGGAACATACTTATAATTCCAGAGATTTCTGAAAATTGCCCCCAGAATCCTCCACGAATTTTTTCCGATCTTTGAGTAAAGTGAAGAAAGATCCATAAGCTATGCTCTCCATGAAGTTAAAAATTATTTTGGAAACATTTAATTTTCGCCTCGCAAAGCTAATTCTGTGAAAGAACTTATTCTCGCTTTAGACGTGGAAGAGAGAAGAATTGCTTTGAAAATCGCAGAAGAACTCTGCGATCTTGTTGATCGGTTCAAAGTCAATTACCCGTTAGTTCTCTCATCAGGAATTAGGATAATTTCTGAGCTTTCGGAAATCAAGCCCGTAATCGCGGACTTAAAGATTGCAGATGTTCCACATATAAGTGCTAAGATTGCTGAAATAGCATTTCGAAACGATGCCAAAGCTGTAATAGCTCATGGATTTGCTGGAAGTGATTCTTTGAAGGCTATGCTAAGCGTTGCAAAGCGCTTTGGCGGAGAACTCTACATTGTAACCGAGCTGAGCAGTCCTGGAGGCGAAGAATTCATGAGCAAATTTTCGCTCGAAATTGTAAAAAAAGCAAAAGAAATTGGTTGTCAAGGCTTAATAGCTCCCGCAACAAGGATTGAGAGGCTCAAAGAAATTAAAGAGGTTGCGGGCGAAATGAAGATCCTCTGTCCAGGTATTGGAGCACAGGGCGGAAGTCTCGAAGCTCTTAGATTTGCGGACGGAATCATAGTTGGCAGGAGCATTTACGAGGCTGAAAATCCGAGAAAAGAAGCAAAGAAGCTTAGAGAGTATGTTCAGGCTTATAGCGTTTGATCTCGATGGGACTCTTGTTGAGTTCAACATTCCATTTGAGGAGATAAGAGCGGTGCTGGGCATCGGAGACAGGTTTGTCCTTGAAAGCATACTTTCAGAGAAAGATGAGAGCAGAAAGAGAGAGATGCTAAGAGTTCTTGAAAAATACGAACTTGAGAGTGCCAAAAATGCCAGACTTGCTTTTTATGCAAAAGAACTCCTTCAATTCCTCAGAGAAAAGAGAATCCCGCATGGCATAATCACAAGGAACAGCAAAAAGAGTGTTGAAATGATTTCAAAGAAATTTGGACTGGAATTTGATTTTGTGGTTACAAGAGAAGACGCAAATCCAAAACCGTCGCCAGAGCCTATAAATCTTGTCCTCAGAAGATTTGCTGTTCAACCCTCTTATGCTCTATTCGTTGGAGATTTTCTATTCGATCTGCTTTCGGGCAAAAACGCTGGAGTTAAGACAGCTCTGATTGTGCATGAAAGAAACAAAAATATGGTCGAAAGCTTTAAAATATATGCGGACTACATTTTTAGCTCGTTAAAAGAGCTTGCAGACTTCCTGAGGAGAGAGTATGATTCCGAGAGATCATCCGAGATATGAGTCTCTCATAACAAGGGAAAAGCTCGTCGAGGGCATGAAAGCGGGGATAACCGCAATCGAGGGGCTCATCGCCCATGGCAGAGGAGAAGCATTTGACTATATCTTGGGCGAGAAGACAAGAGATTTTGCCTTAAAAGCAGAGAAAGCTGCGACCGCAATGCTTTTGCTTGCAAAAAACCCAGTGATCAGTGTAAACGGAAACACCGCTGTTCTTGTTCCAAAAGAAATTGGAGAGCTTGCAAAACTCGTCAATGCAAAAGTAGAGGTAAATGTTTTCCATTACAGCGAAGAGAGAGTCAGGAAAATAGCGGATTACCTTTCAAAATTTGGAATTTCAGCTCTATTCGCTGGCGACGCTGTGCTTGAAGGTTTGAGCTCCTCAAGGAGAATTGTCGATAAAAGAGGCATTTACTCTGCTGACGTTGTCCTTGTGCCATTGGAAGATGGAGACAGATGCGAAATCCTGAAAAGGCATGGTAAGAAAGTAATTGCCATCGATTTAAACCCACTCTCAAGGACTTCGAGAATGGCAGACATTACCATAGTGGACAACATCACAAGAGCTATCGCCAAGATGTGCGAATTCGCAAAAGAGATGAGAAATCTGAGCAAAGAAGAGCTCGAGAAGATCGTTGCGGGCTACGATAACAAGAAAATCCTTGGCGAAGCGATTGAAGGAATAATAGAATATCTTGAAAATGCTAAAAAGCTACTGTAGTCTTCTTTCCACGTATCTTCCCCTCTCTTCGATTTCTTTAGCCCTTCTTATTACATCCTCGCTTCCAGATTCGAGATAGCCTTCAATAAAAGCATCTCTTAGTTTTTCCCAGTTCTCAAATCCTGCTTTTAGCGATTCGAAGTAAACATGAACGTCTACACCCTTGGCTTCGATTCTGCTGTCTATAAAAGCAAGTCCAAAGTCGACAAAGTAAATCTTGTCGTTGCTGAGGATCATGTTCATCGGTGTAATGTCTCCGTGGATAATGTTAGCGGAGTGTAGCTTTGCCACAAGCCTTCCAATCTCTCTGCTGATCTCTTCGTTCATGCAGTCTTTCACAGGGGTTCCGTAAATTCTTTCCATGACTATGGTGTCTTCCTCAAGATCAAGAATTATTGGTGTTGGAACTCCAATGCGTCTTGCCATCGAAATTAGCTTGGCTTCAGTTCTGGTTCGCTTAATTCTGAGCGACTCATCGATTTCTTTGAGCCTATAACGCTTTGGCTTTCTCTTTTTTACAACAACATCTTCTATTCTGACTTCCGCTTCACCACCCAGATAGATCACAAGAAGAGTGGGCAAACGTGTTATATATACCTCTCGAACTCTCCATATGGACTGGTTTGTCGAGAGATACAACGGCTCAGGGCTCATGATTGCGGTGAGGAAAAAGATTGCCAGTGCAGAAGGAATCCAGAAAGTGGAGCTCTTCGAAACTGAAAGTTTTGGAAAAATGCTCGTGATCGACGGCAAAATACAGCTCACGGAGTTTGATGAATTCCTTTATCATGAAATGCTCGTCCATGTGCCAATGAACAGCTGTAAAAAGGCAAAAAAGGTGCTCATCATCGGTGGCGGAGATGGAGGAGCACTTAGAGAGGTTTTAAAGCATCCAGTTGAAAAAGCTGTGCTTGTAGAGATAGATCGGAACGTAATAGAGCTTTGCAAAGAGCATCTAAAGATAGACAATGGAGCGTTCGAAGATCCAAGGGTTGAAGTTGTCATCGAAGACGGAAGGAAGTTTCTTGAGAACTGCGAAAGCTTTGACGTGATAATCGTTGACGGCACGGATCCAGTGGGAGTTAGCGATCCCCTATTTGGCAAGGACTTTTTCGAGCTCTGCAAAGAAAAATGCAGAGTTTTTTGCTCTCAATCTCAGTCTCCTTTAATTCAAAAGGAGTATTTTAGAAAGATGCTTTTGAATTCCTCCGTGCTTGATAATCGAAGAGTTTTCATTTCAACAATTCCGACATACCCCATGGCTCTCTGGAGTTTCATAATAGCTGGTGATCACGATTTCAGGTTTGTCAGAAGAAATTACAGGAAGATTGCGGGAAAAACGAAGCATTACAATCCTGAAGTTCACTTCTCCGCATTTATGCTCCCAGAGTGGCTGAAGAAAGAGGTGGAAAATGCTCAGTAGGGAAGAAGAGCTTCTACTTGAAAATGAAGAAACAAAGGACTGCATGAAAATCATAGCGGCATTAGCAAAAGTTTTCAATGCAGAAAAACTTGTAAAAATCTCTTCTGCACACATATCTGGAGTTAGCTACGACAACATCGGCGACGAAGGGCTTGAATGGTTGAAATCGATTAAAGGAAAAGTTGTTGTTCCAACCACACTAAATCCAGCGGGAATGGATCTGGAGCGTTGGAAAGAAATGGGAATCGGCGAGGACTTTTACAGGAAGCAAATGGAAATCATAGAGGTTTTTAAGAACCTTGGTGTTCAAATAACGCTCACTTGCTCCCCTTACTACATTCAAAAGCCAAAATTTGGTGAACATTTGGCATGGGCTGAAAGCTCCGCAGTGGTTTATGCAAACTCTGTTTTTGGAGCAAGAACAAACAGAGAAAGTGGCATAAGTGCTCTCGCCTCAGCGATCACTGGCAGAACACCCTATTACGGACTGCACATCAAGGAAAACAGGGCTCCGACGGTTGTTGTAAAGGCTAAAGGTGATCTGTCCTTGGTTGGCTACAAAGCTGGTTTAGAGCTTTCTGGAGAGATTCCATACTTCATTTTTGAGCGAAAACCATCGATGGACGAATTGAAGTTATTATCAGCTTCGATAGCTGCGAGTGGAAATGTTGCTATGTTTCATGCTGAAGGCATTACCCCCGAATGCAAGGATTTTGAGAAGCCAAAGGAAGTAGTTGAGATTGACGGTAAAATTGAAAAAGGCTGTGAAGCGGAGCTTGTGGCAATTGGATGTCCTCACTGCTCAAAAGAAGAACTCAAAGAGATTCTGAAACTGATTGCCGGAAGAAAAGTGAAAAAAGAGCTCTGGATATTCACCTCACGAAAGGTGGCTGAGGAGAGCAAAGAAGTCGTTGAAAAGCTTGAAAAACTCGGAGCAAAGGTTTTCAGAGACACATGCATGGTTGTCTCGCCCGCCACGGAGAAATTTAATTGCGTAATGGTAAACTCAGGAAAAGCTCTGGAGTATTTGCCAAAAAAGAGAAAACTTGAAGTCTCCTTTGGAGATCTAAAAGCTTGCGTTGAGAATGCGGTTCGCTGATCACTTGTATTTCTGATAAAGCTCCTTTCTTCTTGCTTCCAAAAGTTCTTCTGGTTTTCCAAGAAACTGTGAAGCGGACTGAATTTTGGTTCCAAATTGCTCAGCGTAGCTAAAAAGCTCCGAAAGGTTCTCTCTCCATTTTAAGTCTCTTAGCAAATGGTGGTCAAGAACGACGGTTTTTGAGACTTCAATGATCTTCTTTATGTTTCCAACCGCCTTCTCAAGGGATTCTCGGGAAAAGCGGTAGCCAAGCATATAAGTCATGGGACCGTCAATGAACACGACTTCGGGCTTCTTTTCAAGAATAAAGGCGGTTTGATCCTCATGGATTGGTCCCTCAACGTCTGAAGAAAACAAAAAGCTTTCTTTGCCATCTGAAATAAAAACTTCGACCACAAAGCCAAGTTTTTGATTTGCACCATGAAAAACTGGCTTTGAGAACTCAACAACCGTATTTCCGAATTCATAGCTTTTTCCATCGCAGAAGTCGATTTCAGCTTTAATTTGTTTCAGCCCTTCAAGAAAATAACCCGCTCTCCCAATCTGGCTTCTGTTGATCTTTTCCTTTGGATGCTTTAAAAAAATCTTTTTTTCATTCAGGATCTCAACTTCTTCGGGGTTGTGGTGGTCGTAATGGTAGTGCGTTATCGCAACCACATCGCTTTTCTCTACAAAGCTCTTGATTTCCTGCCATTTCTGGTTCATCCGCTCGATCTCAAGCCTGTGCGGTGGCAAGCCATATCTTGAAGGTGCTAAACTGACACTCGGATCGATCACTATTGCTAAATCTTTTGTTTTAACAAATGTAGCCATGCTTCTGACTCCCATCGAGTCGTAGGCGATTGGAATTACTTCCATGATTAAAATTTGTGGCAGTTTTTATAAGCTTCCATGTTCAGGCTATCTTTACAACCCTGTTTCTCAGAACTCCGATCTTTTCAATCTCAAGTTCAACCACGTCGCCAGGATTCAGAAATCTGCCGATGTGCAGTCCACATCCGTGTCCGGGGGTTCCTGAAAGCAATATCATTCCAGGATAAATCGTTTGCTCCCGAGAAAAATGCTCAATCAGATCTGGGATCTTCCAATACATGTCCTTTGTGCTCGCTTCCGACCAGATTTCTCCATTAACCCGAGCCTGCATTTTCAGATTGTGCGGATCATTGATTTCGTCTTTTGTGACAATCCAAGGACCCATAGGTGTTGCGGAGTCGAAATCCTTGCTCTTCAAAGGTCCTAAAGGCATAGCTCTGAGTTCGATGTATTCAACGTCTCTTGCACTGACATCGTTTACAATTGTATAGCCGAAAACAAAATCGTATGCTTTCTCCTTGGGTATATTTTTGCCCTTCTTTCCAATCACCACAGCAAACTCAAGCTCGTAGTCAAGGAGTTGGGTATAGCTTGGATAAACGATTGGCTCTTCGGGACCTATGACTGAGTAGGGATTCATCTTGTAGCCAACAGGCATCACATACCATTCCGCTGGCACATTCTGACCCATTTTCTCAAAAGACATCTTTACGTGCTCTTCGAAGGTTGAAAAGTCAATCATGAGTCTTGGAATCGGAATTGGAGCTCTCAATTTTACATCATTAAGATCATAAATAACTTTATCGCCATTTAGTGATTCCAATGTCTTACCACTATCGATTTTTTCGCAAACGAAGTCATAAACGTTCTTTGCAATTTTCATTGACTGATCCTCGCGATCGAGAAAATCGACCATATTTGATGGTATTGTAGCGTATGCTTGCTTTAGTGGTGTGCTTTCTTTTTCAATTTCCTTCAAATAGCTTGCATAAGCTAATCTCAAGTCAACAACCTTGCCACCAACGACGAAGCCAATTCTGTCTCCATTAGCCCAAAAAGTTACGAATTTCATGATTATAGGTGTTGTCCACTATTTAATTTTTTAGCCAGATCAAACATTATTCTCGTAGCTTCGAGCAAATCAAATGGCGTGCCACTTAATTCACTGTAAGCTCTTGCCAGATTTCCAGCAATTCTTTCTGCATTAGACCATTCAGCGAACTTTCCAAGTTCTACATTTTTTATGGCTTCGTTTAGATCTAATCCCTTTTCCAGACACTTCTTTGCCTCTTCCTGAACAAAGCGGTAGTAATCGATATTTACAAGAATTTCATCTCTCTCAGCGACATCTCCATGTCCGGGCACAAAAATCTCAGCATTAAGATTGTAAAGCTTTTTCAAAGCTTCGATAATTCCTGAAATGCTACCGAACATTACGAATGGTGTGCATGGTCTTGAAAAAAGTAAATCTCCGCAAAATACAATTTTCTTTTTTGGTAAATAAACACATACATCTCCAGTTGTGTGTGCGGTGCCAAAATGCAAAAGCTCCAATTCTTCGTGTTCAAGGTGTATTTTCATTCTACTGCTCAAAGTGATATCCTGCAGAGTTACTTTTGCTCCACTAAAGTCAAAATCTGGAAAAAGAGCTGAGTAAATTTCTGGAAAAGCGTTTAATGCGTCTTCTCTGCAATTCTCGTGGCATATCGTTGTTGCTCCAAAGAGATGGTTTGTCCAAATATGATCTCCATGCCAGTGGGTGTTTATAAGATATCTTATAGGCTTATTTGTCACTTCCCTTATTTTCTCAATAAAATCTTTCGCCATATTTTCGTTTGTTAGACTATCAACAACCACCGCAAACTTTTCTCCGACTATCAGCCCAGCATTGCTTACAAACCATCCCCCGTGCTGTAGAAACGCATAAACCCCATCAGAGACTTCCTTTAGTTCTGCCTTAATTTTCATAATCTTCGTGCTTCTTTCACATTAAATCTTTTAAGTTAGTTATATGGTAGCTAAAAGCATAAAATTTTTAAACTCCTTGACTTGCTAACATTATGCGTGCAAAATTGGGGGTTGTTTTGTTCTATCTGATCTTGATCGCCGTAGGGATTGGCGCAACCATATATTTCAACATCAAAGGGAGCGTTGAAGTCCTCGAGAGCAACATAACGGTATCTCCGCAAAGCTTTAGCGTTGATCTGGCTAAAGGAGTCGAATACGTAAAGAAGATTACGGTTAAGAATTTCGGCCCCGAAATCTGCGTTTACTTCGAAGACGTGGTCGAAGGGCCTTCGCCTGACAAAATCGATGTAAGCTATAAGGATGCTTATGGAAACAGCATTTACTCCACCAAGAAGCTCTGCCTGCCAGAAGGCTCAAAAGATAATCCGTCAAATACTACGGTAAATGTTCATTTAGACGTGGGCAAGAATGCGGAGACAGGAAAATACTCGGTTTATATATTTGTCAGGAGCTAATTTTAAGTTTTTTATTTTTATCCAAGAATTTAAAAACTTAAAAAGAAATTGTAAATAATTTAAATTTCAATCTTGGAAAGCAGAACTTCAAACCTGCAAGAACTGCGTAACTCACAGTTGTCGCAATCGCAGTTTGGACTTCCGAAGCAGTCGCTCAATGTTTCACCCAGTGTTTAGGATTATTGCTAATATATAAATTTTTTCAAAAATTTATGCTTTGCAATGTCTCAGCAAATTGGGACGGCATAGCAAACATTTTTATTTTCAAACGAATTTGCTTCATGAAACTCAGCGAGATCGTAGCATTGGTTCTTGTCGTTTTTTCGATTGCTATAATACTCCTGATAGAAATAAGCGAGGGGGCGATTCTTTATCTTCTTTACACTTTAGACTTTGCGATCGCCTTAGCACTTTTCTATGACTATGCAATAAGGATCAGGAATAACGGGTTGAGCTACGCTTTACTCAACAGCTACGAAATCGTTGCCTACATTCCCGCAATCGTTCTCGCTCTCTTTGTTCCACCATACTACGGTGCAATTCTCAGAGCTCTTAGAATTTTGAGATTTATAGCTCTCGGAGTAAGACTAATGCGTGAAATCCAGTCAAGATCCGCAAAGCTTCTCGGCTCTGCGTTGCTCTTGTTATTCTTAGCCATTTTCCTTGGGGCTACAAGCTTTTACTTTGCAGAAGCAGAAGAACAGAATTTGAACTTCTTCGAGTGCCTATACTGGGCGGTTATAACGATTACAACTGCTGGCTATGGCGATATTGTGCCCAAGACTGTTATTGGGAAATTGATTGCCATGATAATCGTTTTAATGGGTGTTGCAGTCGTCTCACTTTTCACAGCAAGTATAGTAAGCATTGCTTTGACTGAAAAAGAGACAGACTTACGAAAAGATCTCGAAAATCTTATCAAAAAATACGAAAAAAGAGCGTTAAAAGAGAACGAAATCGTGATCATAACAGGGCTTAAAGATTTGCTTGAAAAGCATAAATAAAATTTCAAGGCTGGACAAATATGTGATACTTAGCCGTAGGATTTTCTATTTCATAAATTATTCGGCTAACTATAAGTTTTAGGGGCTGAACTCCCTTAACTCTTTTTGCAATGTCCTCAAAACTCTTAAAGGGTTCTTTTTTTCTTTCTTCGAGGATCGCCCACATAGTTTTTTTGCCAACCCCCGGCAAGAGCTCTAACTGATGCATCTTCGTGGTTATCGGTTCTGCCTTATTAAAGAATTCAACAAATTCCGATTCTCTCTGCTTCACAATATTTTCGATCACAAACGGAAGTTCTTTCTTTGCAGAAGGTGTGAGCTCTTGGAACTGAAGCTTCCTCTTTATTCTATTCACCACATCTCTTTCGCCCTTGCCTATATAGAGGCGATCCATGACGAGCGGATTCTTGTCTTTCTTAATGCTAACTTCAAGCAAGGTAAAATATTTCTCTCCAACCACTTGAGCCAAAGGTTCACGCTTGTGAATCGGTCGTTTGTCATCTACATGTCCATAGGGGAGAAAGTCGAGAACGTAGGCATAATCCTCGAATTTTTCCGTCCTCTCCGATTTTTCCCTTAATTTCTCCATACTACCCGCCCGTTCACTAAAAATGTATCAACTAATATTAATAATTTTTCCTACTATCTGAATTTCTCAACAACTTCGAGAATCTGCTCGATTTCCTCGTTGGTTAACGTTCTCTCTTTTATGTAAATCGCCCTGACCTCATCCGCGACTTTTGGCATTATGTCGGCTATCTTTACCGCAAGTTCACGCTTGCCAACTTGTGGAAGCTTTAAAAGCTCATCTACAAGCTTTTTAGCGTTCTCGGCACTCAACTTGGAAAAGGTCCTAACATGTTTTAAGGCTCTTCTCGTCTCAAATAAAAGGTCTGCCTTTTCTTGCCTTTTCTTTGCTATTTCTTCCAAGATTTCCTTAGCTTCGGCAATCGTTATGTATTCAAAACTTTTAACTTCTTTAAACATTATTTCAGACCTCTACGCACTCTTTAGATGTTCAGGTCGAGAGATCAGCGTTTTAAGCTTACTTCCATCTTTTATCTGCACAAGAAATGCCCTGCCTCTCTTACCCACCACCACTCCGCTTCTCCCCTGATATCGTGGATGTGGCATTCCTTTTTGTGATGCTGGCTCTATGTCAATTACTACTTTTTGACCTATTTCAAAATCCTGCAAAAACTTTCTTAAGCTAATTCCCCTCTCTCTGACCTTCTTTTTCAGTTTTCTACCAGACTTGAATCTAAAACCATGAGACTTCCAGCTCATTTAAACCCCCATCAATCCAATTGCTATTTGTATTTTAACTTTTTCCTGCAAAACTAAAACACTCCCAAAAGATTTTGATCACTTGCTCTCAGCAGATCAATCAACTACTTCCGTTTCCCTTAAAGCTTTTTCAAAGTCCTCTTTAGACGGATTAAGAGCTTCAATAATCGTAAATCTTTTTCTTCTAATCTTCTTTGCATAGCTTAGGGCTTCAAGCACTTGCCCCTTGCTCAATCCGATCTCCTCAGCTTTTGTTGGTGCGCCTACCGCTTTGAGAGATTCTCTAATTAGCCCCCAGTCCCCATCATTGTATGCTTTTTCGTAAAAATACTCAAAAACGATCGTTCCAAGCCCAACCTGCTCACCATGAGTCCCAGAACCAAAGCCCAAGTAGTCTAAAGCGTGGCTGAACTTGTGCTCCGCCCCGCTTGCGGGTCTACTGCTTCCCGCAATCGCTATGGCAACTCCGCTCATAATCAATCCTCTAAGCAAAGTCTCTATGTCGTCTTCAAGTCTGAAACCTTGCTCCTTTGCCTTTTTAACCATTAAGTGTGCGGGCATGCTTGCAATTGCCACCGCAACTTCGTTGTAGCTCTCACCAGTCAGGTCTCTTGCCAATCTCCAGTCCTTCACCGCAGTGATGTTCGAGATTAGATCTCCAAAGCCAGAGTGAATTAGTCTCTTCGGACAGCTTTTTATGAGCTCAGTGTCTGCAATGACCGCTATAGGGGGCTTTGTAGATATCGAAATTGGCTTTCCGTTCTCTTTAAAGCTTGCAACTGGCGAAGCTATGCCGTCATGCGAAGCAGTGGTGGGAACGCTTACAAATTCCGCATTCAGCTCTGTAGCAACTACCTTTGCCACATCGAGCACTTTTCCACCACCTATCCCAACAACCGCATCCACATCGCCATAGCCAACTTTAAGAACTATGTCCCTCGCTTCAAGCATTGTGGCTTTTTCAACAAGGTGGATTCCAATAAAGGAAATATTCCCGACCTTTTCAGCCACCAGTTCTTTAACGATCGAATCCGTTAGCATTATTGGGTTCTCAGAATCCAACCTATCGAGAACCTTGCTCAGCTTGTTGATCGCATTTTTCTGAATGTAAACGTAAGAAGGTATTTTGACTTCCATCAGCTCACCCCAAGTCTCTTCAGCAAATTCTCACCAGAAGAAGAATAGAAGCAGTCCAAATCGTTTGGATAGCCAACGCAAAATGTCGGAAATGCTGTCACGGGCACAGGGGAGTGAGCAGGGTCTTTAATGTATACTGGCAAAAACTTGCTCGAAATTTTATCCATTACGCCTTCTTGTGAGAAAAACTCCCTGAATTTTGCGCAAGTGGGACATGTGGGGGAGCTAATAAAAATGAAGAGCATTTTTCCAGTTTCATTTGATTTTTTTACAGCATCTTCATAACTTAACCAAGCCGAATTCATGTCTTCAGCTGAATTCTGAAGGGCAAGCACAAGGATTCCAAGTCCCGCAACCAATAGAAGGAAGTAAACATATCGCACGAATCACATAATCCTCGAAAGATATAAAATTATCGTAATGCGTAAATTTTACCTATTAACCGCAAATATAGCCCTTTGAGAGCAATGGGCAAGCATTTTTTGGCAAAATTTTTAATATTCGAATTCTTTTCACAATTCATGTCTCTTGCGGGCTATTTCAAATTTGAGGAATACAAGACGAACATGAGAACAGAAGTGTTTGCAGGCCTGACGACTTTTATGACGATGGCTTATATTATCTTCGTAAATCCAGCAATTCTAAGCGATGCAATCGGCAAAGAAGCAATTCCGAGCCTTGTAACCGCAACAGCTCTCGCCGCGGGAATTGCAACAATAATAATGGCTTTATACGCAAACAAACCCTTTGCCTTGGCACCGGGCATGGGGCTTAACGCCTACTTTGCCTATGGCGTGGTTATAGGCATGGGCTATCCGTGGCAAGTCGCTTTGGCTGCTGTGTTCGTCGAAGGAATTATATTCATGATCCTGACTTTGACGAAGTTCAGAACCGCGGTGATAAACGCTATTCCAGTCTCGCAGAAATACGCAATAGGCGCTGGAATAGGGCTGTTCCTCACGCTTATTGGCTTGAAAGCTGCGGGAATCGTTGTATACAATCCCGCAACACTCGTTGCTCTTGGAACTGAGAATTTTACCAAAGCAGAGTTCTGGATTGCAATCCTTGGCTTGTTGATCGCAGCGGGGATGATGGTTCGTAGAATTCCAGGAGCATTGCTCGTAGCAATTCTCGTTGCAACCGCTGTTGCTGTAGTAATAGGCGTTGCTCCCGCGCCAGAAAGCCTTGTAGCACCACCAACGCTTGACAAAACATTCCTTCAGCTCGACTTTGCTGGTTTGCTGAGCATTGGTGCGATTGGTGTTGTATTTGCATTCTTCATGGTGGACTTCTTCGACACCCTTGGCACAGTCTCGGGATTGAGTGCAAAGGCGGGATTCATGAGAAAAGACGGGAGCATTCCAGACAGCGAAAAGATCCTGATGACCGACGCATTTGGCACAAGCTTTGGAGCATTGCTCGGAACTTCAACTGTCACCACCTACATTGAGAGCGCAGCGGGTATTGAGGAGGGCGGAAGAACAGGAATGACCGCTCTGGTTGTAGGGCTTCTGTTTATATTAGTGGGCTTATTCGTTTCGCCAATCGCAGCAATAATTCCTTCTGCAGCAACCGCTCCCGCATTGATTCTCGTTGGTTTTCTTATGCTAACCGTCATTCGGGACATAGACTTCAGCGATTTGACTGAAGCTCTGCCAGCATTTGCAGTTCTCGTGACAATTCCGTTCACATACTCAATTGCAGACGGTATTGGCGTGGGTTTCATAAGCTACGTGGCTTTAAAGATTCTCTCAGGCAGATTCAGAGAAATCCATCCGCTGATGCTCGCTCTCGCCATCGTATTTGCGATTTACTTCCTCTATCTTGGTGGATTGATTAAGTTCTGAATTATTTATATTTTTTAAAAATTTTAATATTAAACTGGAGCTAAAGAATTTAAAGCTCTAAAACCTCGAGGAAATCAACCTTCTTGAAGTCTTCGTCGAAGGTTGCTATTTTCCTTATTCCGTAATGCTTGCATGTCGCAGCGATTAAAGCGTCATTAGGCAGTAATCGATAGCGATCCATTAGCTCCTGCAATTCTGAAATGTTTTGATAGTCCTTTAGGATAGCAATTTCAAACTCCTGTATGAGCTTTTCGAAATCTCCGAGCTCTTTTTTGCATTAACCGTAGCCTTGTTTTGCTATCAACTCTCTGAAGTTCGTGTAGGATCTTATACCAAATTTCTTTTCTGCGATTTTCCTTGAAATAATATAAGTGGTCTCGTTCCAAATGGTGAAAGTTATGAACAACGGTTCTTCAGTTTCAAAGACTTTTTCAGCTCTGTCTGTTAAATCCGTTTCAAATAGAAAATTGTAGAAAATATTTGTGTCGATTATCAAAGGATCGCTTCCTCCTCGTAATTTTTCAACTCTCCAGCATCAGCCCTTCCAAGCAGACCTCTGTATTTTCTTATAATCTCCTTCTTATCTCCATGAATTACAATCTTTATCCTCTGCCCCCTTCTCAAATCAACTTTCTCCAATGGCTTGAATACTCCATCTTCGTAGATAGCTTCAATTATTTTAGGCATAGATTTGGTTAGCTTTGGAAATAGAAATAAGTTTCGATTGAAATTTTTGCTTCTGTTAGAGCATTATAGCAAACAGAAAAAATAAATTGGCGTTCGCTACTCTGCAACTTCTTGGATTGCTCATTTCTTAGCGCGGATTAGCTCAAAATAGTTCGTTATAGGGAAAAATTGCTTCAATTCTCGATTTTATAAGCTTTTAAACCCGGAAATCCTTTCAATCGCCTTATCGAATTCTTCTAGCAAATAATAAGCTTCAATTCCATACTTTTTAGCATTCTGCGCCATGATTCTGTCGTTCGTGATGAGAATTGAATTTGTTAGCTTTGCAGTTGCGATGAAGTAAGCGTCGATTGCTCTACAGCCAGTATTCAGCGCTATTTGATAAGCGATTTCATCGGGATTGTCGAATAATGCTATCTCATATAGAATTTCAGAAATTATCTTTTCGACCTTCTCTGAATGAAATCTTCTTGCAAGAATACATGCCAGCTCGACTTTGAACAACTTTGGATTTAAAATTTCCTTGGCTATTTCAAGTATCTTTTCAGCTTTTTTGGTTCTTTTCTCGTCGAATTCAAGGATGAAATCCGCAAAAACCGAAGTATCGATCGTTAGTTTCATCTTCTCTCTGAAATAAATTCTAAAACCAAGTCCTTATCTACCTTTGTTCTATATCTTTTTAGCCTTCCAACCAAATCTCCAGCTATAACCTTCACCTTCTCGCCTTCCTTCAATTCCACCTTTTCCAATGGCTTGAACACTCCATCTTCGTAGATCGCTTCAATTATTTTTGGCATGAATTTAGTTTGCTTTAAGAATAGAAATAGATTTCGATTGGTTTGTCTTCTAAACTTTGAAATTCTAAACTTCGTTGAGCTTACTTAAACGAATAGTAGAATTTGGTCTTCACTACCTTGTAGCATGCAATAACTCAAAGTTCTAAAACCTCGAGGAAATCTACTCTTTTAAAATCCTCGTCGAAGGTAGCTATTTTCCTTATTCCATAATGCTCGCAAGTTGCAGCTATTAAAGCGTCGTTGGGAAGTAAACCGTAAATATTTACAATTCTGGAAATTTCCTCGTTCGAAATTGAATCGATTGGAAGGATCTCCATGATTTCAAAGACTTCCAGTATCGGGGAGAGTGAAACCTCTTTGATAAATCCGCGGTTTTTTCTTAGCTCTTTTGGACCTTTTCCGGTTTTGAGTATCAAATACACATGAATTGTTTCCAAAAATACGATCTTGTTTGTAAAACCAACGATCTCTTCAGAATCTATTAGCTCAAAAAAGTTCACAACTTTATCCTTTCCCCTCAGAAGATCTATTATTACGTTCGAGTCAATAAATACTCTTATGCTCAACCATTTCGAACGCTTTTTTTACTTCTTCATCTGTAGCTTTTAAAATCCCCGCTACTTTTCTGGCTACACCTTTACTTATCTTTAGCTTCACCTTCTCTCCATTCTTCAAGTCAACCTTCTCCAATGGCTTGAATACTCCGTTTTCGTAAATTGCTTCGATTATTTTAGGCATAGATTTAGTTTGTTTTAAGAATAGAAATAGGTTTCGCTTAACTTTTCATTCTTTCTGGGTGGTCTAAAGGATAGAATTACAAGAAGTTGCGTTCGCCGCTTCGCTATCCTTCAGATTGCTCACTTCGTAGCACGTGGATTAATGAAAATAAATTCTAAAGCTCCAAAACCTCGAGGAAATCTACCCTCTTGAAGTCTTCGTCGAAAGTAGCGATCTTTTTTATCCCATAATGCTTGCAAGTCGCAGCGATTAAGGCGTCATTCGGGAGCAGCTTGTATTTCTCGACGATTTCAGCAACTTCCACACCGAAACTGCAGGAAAGAACTCGAAACAAACTGAGCAAGTCCTTAATGGGGCTGAGATCGAAATCAATTTTGCATAGTTTTGATTGAAGCTGATGAGGCTTTAAATTCGTTAAGGCACGCAGATATCCATAAATGACCTCAGAAACTACTACGTCGTTGATAAATCCAGTAATCTTGCCGTTTTCAACGTCTTCAAGCAATTTGCTCGCAACTTCACGAGTGTTGGCTAAATGGTGCAGAAAAACATTTGAATCAAAGAAAACTTCCATTTTCAACCTCCTTTATTATTTTATCCACATCACACCCTTTGATTATCCCTTTTGTTCTTTCTACGACATTTCCAATCCTTATTTTAACTCTTTCCCCTTCCTTCAAATCAACCTTCTCCAGTGGCTTGAACACTCCGTCTTCGTAGATCGCTTCGATGATTTTTGGCATAGATTTAGTTTGCTTTGAAAATAGAAATAGGTTTCGCTTAACTTTTCAGCCTTCGCTGAGCGATTAAAAAGAGAAACTTAGGAATTGCAAGAGTTCATTGATGGGTCGAGCTAAAGAAATTAAAGCTCCAAAACCTCGAGGAAATCTACTCTTTTAAAATCCTCGTCGAAGGTGGCTATTTTCCTGATTCCATAATGCCTGCAGGTTGCAGCTATTAAAGCGTCGTTTGGAAGAAGCCCATACTTCATAATGAGCTCCTTTGAAACCCTTGAAATAATTTCCGAAGAACTCAACTCATTGAAAATATTCAAAAGATCATAAACTGGTTCCAAGTTTACAGCCTTTATCACTTCTGGATTCTTTTTAAGATAAGCCGAATTTCTTCCGGTAAATAACCTCAAATACACATGTATGAGCTCGGAAACAACCACTTGATTTATATAGCCGTCTATTTCACCCATTTCAACCTTCTCAACAACTTTTTTAGCTCTTTTGTCTCCTGAGAGATGTCTAATCAGCACATTCGTATCAACAAAAACCCCATTCATTTTCTAATTCCTCTAATGCTCTCTCTATATCTTCTTCGCTTGCCTTGAGAATGCCAAATGTTCTTTCCGCTATGGAACCTAAGATGATTTTTGCTTTCTCACCATCCTTTAGCTCAACCTTCTCCAATGGTTTGAATACTCCGTCTTCGTAGATTGCTTCAATTATTTTAGGCATAGATTTAGTTTGCTTTGAAAATAGAAATAGGTTTCGCTTAACTTTTTATTCTTTCTTGGGTTAAGTCTAAAGGGTAGGAAATTACGAATTTGGCGTTCGCTCCTTCGTGGCTCTCTGCGAGTTCCTCACTTCGTAGCACGCGGTTTATAACTCGATTTCTATTCTCTTTGACTGAAAAACTTTAGCCATCAAAAATTGGCGTTCGCATGTGCATACAGCGTAGCAAGCTTACGCTTGCATACGCATGTAGCACAGCACGCGTTTTCTTTTTAGCTCCACCAATTCAATTTAGCAAAAATGGAAAAGTAATTTGTTCAATTTGGAGAATTTTTAACTTTAAACAATATTTTAGCTCAGATTTCCAATTCGCCAAAATCCGATTTATCTCTTTAGACTAAGGCTATTCAGGATTGGGATTAGATTTCTCAGCTATTGATAAATATTATCCTTTAAGCCAGAGAAGAAGCTCAACGAATCTGTCAAGCAGTGGATTGAGAAAGTGGATGTCGTATGGGCTGAAGTAGGCTTTGGTGACGTCTGAAACAATGAAAATGATTGGAAGAATCGACAAAGAGCAGATCTCTGCTTTGTTTTTGAATTTCTCCGCGAGAAGGAAAGTCAAAGCCAATGCGGTAGAGACTGCAAGATAAGCAAAGCTTAGCAATTCGTGGATATTTAAAAGAGAAACGAGCAGAATTGCGGGAATTGCAAAGCAGAGAGCGATAATTGGCAGTGAGCGAAGCTCTATTTCGAATTTAGCCTTTGCAAGAAAATAGGCAACTGGAATGTAGATCGGGAGCAAAAATCAGTAGTCACGAACTCCTGTTTTGACAACGCCATCGCTTAGGAAGGGGAGGTAGATCAGGAAGGTAGAGAGCAGAAAAAATAAGTTGAAAATTTTCCAGCTTAAATTTTAACCTTATCCTTAGCCTAAGAGTAAAATAACCCTGATCCAGAATAATAATTCTGAAAAGCGATCCAAAACCGGTAAAATGAAGTGAACGTCGTAAGGACCGAAGTATCCATTCAACTGGTCTGATATCATGAAAACCACTGGAAGAATTGCCAGAGGTATAACTTCAGGTTTCGATTTCCCAAACTTCTCATAAAGAATGAAAACGAGGATTAAAAAACAAGAGACTCCAAAATAAACGTATATTATGTAGGAAATGTAGTCCCGAAATATTGAAACCAGAACGGAAGTGACAGCTGAATAACAGAAGATAGTGGTTATAAGCACTGAGAAATCGATTTCTGGTCTGATTTTTGTTGAGATTATATAGATTAGCGGAAAATATAGTGGTAGGTAAAAGCGATAATCCCTGACTTTTGTGTCTATCACGCCGGAACTTATAAAAGGCAGGTATAACACAAAGAATACAAACCCAAATACAAGCAGAAACTTTTCGAAGCTTGAAAGTGAGATCCGCTTGCTCTTGATCGCTCGATAGGTTGGCAATATCAAAATAGCAAGAATTGGCGAAAAATTCATCATTCCAAGAGTTTTGAAGTTTATTCCAAAGAGGATTAGCGGTATCATCGGGATTAAATCCAGAATATTCGAGCTTCTCACAAATTTCTGTTCTGAAAAGAGATTTCCGATGATTTCAACAGGCAAAGGGATACCAAAAACAGCGTAGCCGAAAATTGCACATGGAATATAACCAACCGAAAAACCGGCAATTGAGTATGGAACCCTTGATTTCTGGTAGATTAGTATAAAGATCAAAATTGACATAAATATCGCAATACCATCGATAGAACGTATTGAAACGCTGAGACCAGCGATCACCGACGATAAAAACACATAGCGTGCTTTATTTGACTTACAATAAAGATCGATGCAGTAAGCAGATAAAACTACCATTAGCAATGATAGGGCATGAGCCTTGGCTGAAATAGTCCAGTATGCTATCGGAGTTGCGAATACGAAGAGAAAAGCTCCAGATGTGGCAACTTTTTCATCAACTTTTTCTCTCAGAATCTTGTATAAAATTATTGTGGCAATTGTTATGAATACGATGTTTAAAAATTTTACAGAGTATACTGCACTCCAGTCTTCAAATCTATAGATGGGTTTAAAAAGAATTAAATTCAGTAAAAAGAAGGCGATTGCAGGAATTCTAAGCTTTCTGTATTCTAATGATAAAAAAAGGAATCCCGCTGGGGCTATTAAGGCTAAAATCAGATCTGGATATCCGAAATAGTTCAAGAAAAGCAGAAACTTGTTTATTGGATATGCAAAAATCGGAAGTAGATACGTAAACGGGGCATATACGTTTCCGTTAAATTCAAAGCCGGGAATAGCTTGATAAATTATGAGCTTATCTGTAGCCAGAGAGAAGTTGGATTCTATGCTCTGAACCTGAAGGGCTACCACAACTTCATCGTTAAGAAAGTAGTGGTTGCTCAAAAAGGCTATCAGAGTAAAAGAAATGATTAACAAATGCTTCATTTTAAACCCTCAGAGTCTCGTTTCTAAGTTCGATCTGAACTACGCTGAACCACGTCTGCTTTCCGTATAGCGATAATAACCATATTGCATTTTCAGTATCGATGCAAACAGAATCAAGTTTGACATCTGAAAGAAGCCTTTTTGCTGTGCAGTTAGCATTTAATGGTTCTTTTGATATAACACAGCTTGAAATCACGTTTTCGATGCCCAATTGCCTGATCTTTACATGGACTTCTGGAGAACAGTTATTGGTTTGATTGAAAAACTCTAATTCAACTTCTGTGTGTTTTAGCGGGTAGATTGATCTCGAAAAGGTAAAAAGCACAAATAAAAATGCAATTATAAGCATTGAGACTTTTAGGTTCATGCTTCAGATAAAGGCGTTCAAAACCACTTGTCCCTTATCATCAACTTTGCAAACGAAAACAAGCGATTTAGAACCGGGACCACAATCATTGCAGTATAGCTGACTGCCAACACCCTCAAAGCTGTCTGTGGGCACGACTTGTTTATCTTCTCCTCCATACTTCACAGTGCAGTCGTGCACTCTCTGTGCCCCGCCAAGGTCGTAAAGTGTGAACTCGACAACAGTGTATCCAGTTCTTTTTATCTGGATGTTGGGAACCTTTGTCTGCGGAATTGCAGACGGAAAGCCGTAAAAATAGGACACAACTACCCCAGCAATCACAACAACAATTGCCACCATCAGTATTGTTCCGATCTCTTCCATGCAGTTTTTATGTATCACCCATATAAATAATTTATGGCGTTTCCAAAAATAATAATAACGATAAAAAATAAAAAACCTTTACATGTTCGTGTTCAGTATGATCTGCGGTGCTGCATCGACATCGCATGTGAGTATCAGCGATTTCAATCCGGGACCGCAGTCAGTGCATTGAATCTGCGATCCAACTCCAGTGAAATCACTTGAATCGAGTGTTGCGTCCGTTCCTCCATATTTAATACTACAATTACCTACACTCATGGCTCCTCCAAGATCGTAGAGTGTAAACTCAATCGTGCTCTGATCGATTCTCTTTGCCTGAACGCTTGGAGTCTTTGTTGGCTTCACGGTTCCGCTCAAGCCAAACACGAAACTCGCTATCACTGCCGCGAGTATCACTGTTATTGCCACCATCAGGATCACGCCAATAACTGGCGAGACGCCTTTCTCATCCTTTCTCATCTTATCACCTCCTTCGTCATTATTATTGTAGTTATGAGCTGTATATAAATTTTTCGCTATGAGCCCCATAGGTGAAAATTTTTTACCTTGACTTTTGCTAACTCGGTTAATAAATCTTGTGGTTTTAAACATGAACTATTAGATTCAGGTAAGGTTTAGAAGCTTTACATCAGCCCCGCTTTCCTCAAAGCCTCTTCGATCCTTAAGATCCTTGCATTCAGCTCTTTCATGTTTTTTCAAGGTAATCTCTGAGATCTGAGCGGAGAAGCTCAAGCTTGGCATTTGTTTCGTCAAGTCGTTCAGCTAGATCTTCCCTTGTTTGATCGATCTTACTCCCAAGCTCTTGTTTTGTCTCATCAAGCTTGTTGATCACCAGATCCTGTTTTTCGAGCATCTTGTCTTGCTTCTCAAGCATCAAATCTTGCTTTTCGAGCATCAGATCCATTTTTTCGAGCATCAGATCCTGTTTTTCAAGCATTTTGTCCTGCTTTTCAAGCATCAAATCCTGTTTTTCAAGCATGTTGAGCATTATAGGAATTGCCTTACCCCAGTGCTCGATCTGAAATGCCTGCATACTTCTCTCAATCGGCGGAACGCTAAAGCGACATTCCAGAAATTCTACGGACTCAACAATTGCCTTTTCGGGTTTTTCAGCCTTTATTCTTTCCTTTAAAAGCTCTAAAATCTCTTCAGGAGCGTCAACCAAAATCATAACTGCTTCTTTACCATTCGTAAATGTGTTAAAAACTGCAAATCTGTCAATTCCGTATTCTAAAGCCATATTTATGAGCTTTACCCTGTAGCCAACTCCGTGAACTTTGCCCTTTATTATGATCTTGAGAGCCATATAAAACCCCTGGCATGGCATTAATAAGTGTTTCTATGAGATCGAAATTCGGATACTAAAAAATAAAAATGTTAACTTACTTTTTTGTCTTTTTCTCTTTTTCAGTGGTCTTTTCTTCCTTCTTCTCTGCCTTCTTCTTTCCCGCTCCACACTTTGCCATGTAATAAATCCGATTATCCATTTAAAACTTTTTCGCCTTAAGCCTTAGGAAGTCTTCAGCGAAAGAGATTTAAATCTATACATAGCGAAGATATAAGCTCCGGTGGTGTAGCCCGGTCAAACATCCAGGCCTTTCGAGCCTGAGCCCCGGGTTCAAATCCCGGCCGGAGCATAATTTTAACATTCGGATTGGTAAATTTTCAATCTTCTATCCTTTGGCACATAATTCTTGATAATCTTGCCATTTCCCTTTCCACTGCCAAGAAAGTATTGACCCCACTTAAGAATGCAGAAACCCTCAAACTTTGCTTCGATGTCCTCACCACTTAACCATTTCAAAGCTTGCTCTTCATTCAACTCAACTATACCTTTTTTGGCAACTCTACCAACTATAAAGCTACCTTCAATTGAAAGCCTTAGCCCCTGCTTCTCAATTTTCCCAAAGTAAATTCCCCTGCTTTTACCTCTCAGAGGACAATCAAAGTCCTTGTAAGCGTAAACTCTTCTCTTCCCACTAATGATGAACTTCAGATCTACTTCTGCATCGAACTGCTCTTTCAAAAGCTTCTTCACTTCGTCAGTTTCGCTACAAAAAATCCTTCTGTGTCGTTCATCTGCGGATGAATTCGAAGACATTTTCTCACCTCGTGAAGGTATTCTTTGCCATCAAACTCAGTAAAACCGCCTATTGCGTTTATTGGAAGTTTTATCTCCTCTATTTTTGCTTCCGTGTTCCTCAATAGATAATCAACGACTTCCTCATTCTCCAAGGGCTCGAACGTGCAGGTTGAGTAAACGAGAATGCCACCCGGTTTTAGAGCTCTGTAGCCCGCCATAATCAGCTCCTTCTGCAGTTTTGACAAATCAAGGCTTTTCTTCAGACTCCATCCCTTTGCGTGCGTGAAGTTCTTCCTTATCATTCCGAGATTACTGCAAGGTGCATCAACGAGCACAGCATCGAATTTTTTCTCAAATTTTGCGAACTTTCTGCCATCCATCATCGTTACCCTTGCTATTAAAACCCCGCATTTCTGTAGATTTGATACAAGCATGTTTATCCTGTCAAGTTTAACGTCGTTCGCAATAATGCAGCCTTCGTTCGCCATATATTGTGCTATTTGTGTTGTCTTCGCTCCAGGAGATGCACAGAGATCAAGAACAATCATCCCGGGCTTGAGATCCATCAAAAGTGGAGGAATCATCGAGACTGCGGATTGCGAAAAAACAACTCCAAGCTGGTGCTCAGGAATTGAAGCAAGATCTTCGGTTTTAACATAAACCCCCTCTTTGCACCACGGAATCTTCTCTTCTATTAAATCTGAAAGTCTATTTAAAACAAAATCCAAATCAGCCTTAAGGGTGTTTATCCTTAGGCTCTTTCTTAAAGGCTTTTCGAGATATTCAAAAAATTCTTTTGAGCCATCAATCCTCGAAAGCCTCTCAAACAAAACCGGATTTATTTCTCTCAGCATAAATCGGAATATGCATCGCACTCTTCAAAGGTATACTTAACAGTCTGAAAATCTCTTCTGAATTCTGAAATTTCTTTTCTTATACTCTCAACGCTTTTCTTACCCTTTAGCGTCGAATCTATGAATTCTGCGATCACCTTCATTTCACTCTCCTTCATCCCGAGTCTTGTTACTTCCTGAACACCTATTCTAATTCCTGAAGGGTTCGCAGTCTGCTCCAAGCTATCCCATGGAAGGAGATTCTTGTTTAAAATTATTCCAACGGTTTCAAGCTTTCTTGCAACCGCTTCACCGCCACCCAAAGCACGAACATCTACCGCAACCTGATGCGTTTCAGTAAAGCCATGCTTCTCTCCAAGAACTTTGTACCCAAGCTCGTGCAAAGTTTCCGCAAGAACTTTGGCATTTCTAACGATCTGTCTTGCATATTCTTCGCCGAATTCAAGCATTTCCATGACCGCAATAACGTAGCCAGCGAGGGAGTGTAGATGGTGGTTGCTTACAACTCCGGGGAAAACAGCTCTATCTACCTTTTTTGAAATTTCCTTTTTGCTCATTATAAGCCCTCGCTGAGGACCAAAGAACGTTTTATGGGTTGAAGCGGTGAGCAAGTCCGCCCCCTCTTTGAGTGGGTTAGGATAAACTTTCCCAGCAATCAGACCAAGAACGTGACTTGCGTCAAACATCACTCTTGCTCCAATTTTTTCAGCAATCTCTGCGATTTCCTTAACTGGCTGTCTAAATAGTATAAGACTTGAGCCAAGAATGAATAACTTCGGTTTTGCCTCTTTTGCCATCTTTTCGGTTGCTGAAATATCTATGTTCATACTTTCTATGTCGAAAGGGTAGTAGACAACCCTTAAACCCCTTAGACCAACCGCGGACATTTTGTCATGACTTATATGCCCCCCACATGGAACAGAGATGCTGAAAACAACGTCATCTGGATTAGTAAGTGCAAAAAGGCCTGCAAGATTTGCCACCACACCTGAGATCGGCTGAACATTTACGTGTTCAGCATCGAATAGCTTTTTTGTGAGTTCTATGGCAAGAGACTCGATTTCATCGATGAACTTGCAACCAGCGTAATATCTCTCCCCCACCTTACCCTCTGCGTATCTGTGCCCGAAGTCTGACATATAGCACTTTCTTACAAGCTGGGATGTCAGATTTTCGCTTGCGATCAGCGGAATTGAATTTCTCATCATTTCATTGTGCTTTCGAATTATACTGAAGACTTCCGAATACATATCCAAACCCCAAGGACAAAAATATTTAAGTTTTCCTCGTTAGGCGACGACCGAAACATCTTTTAATTTTAAACTCAATTTTCTATGTGGAAAGAGAGGAGGAGTATCTTGAAGCCATCTATGACATACAGAGAAGGGGAAAGGTTGCAAAGACTGGGGATATTGCAAAAATTTTGAAGGTTAGGCCGTCAAGTGTGACGGAAATGTTGATAAAACTCAAAGAAAGAGGATACATAGATTACAGCCCATATAGAGGTGCAATACTAACGAAAAGCGGTGAGGAGATAGCAGAAAGGATAAAAAAAAATTATCAAATAGCTTCAAGCTTCTTTAGATATATAGGAGTGGATGAGGATGTTGCAGAAAAGCTTGGCTGTGAACTCGAACACCATTTAAGCGATGAGGTTGCGAGAAGATTGAATTCCGTTTTAGCTCACGGATGTGGAGGTTGCGAGAGAGAAGTGAAGAGACTGTCATGTGTTTCAGATGGAATTTACGAAGTGGTTTCAGCTCCTGAAGGTGATTTAAAACCCGGCGATATAGTAATAGTCGAAAAAGGCGACAGAACTCGAAAAGATGGATCAAAAATTAATGAGAACGTCTGGGAGCTGATTCTTGTTCGAAGATCTTTATAGCGAAAAGTTGTTCAAAGAAAAGTCTCTTTACTGCTAAAATCTCGTAATCAAATCCTCTAAGCTTAATCTCTTCGAAAAATTTTGGAATGTTCAGTGAAGACACCACAACTATCGCTCTACCATCTTTCTCCATGAAATCACGCAGTGTATCGAGAAATCGACATAAAACTTCAATCCCACCCTTTCCACCATTAATCGAGCAATCTTCCCAGAAATCACGCTTCAGCTCATCTTCAAGTTCCAGATAAGGAGGATTAAATAGAACGAGTGAAAACTTCTTTTTGATTCCCTGAGCGATGTCAGTCCTTACGACGTCCAATCCTTTCTTCTTAAGCAATTTAACTGCAAAAGGCGAAATGTCTGTAACTACCACCCATCTGCATTTTCCAACCAGTTTTTCTGCTACAAAACCGCTACCAGCCCCTATTTCGATTACTTCATCCTCCGACTTTACTTCTTTCAAAGCGGATTCCAGTAAAAGCTCACTGTCCTCAGCTGGTTCGTATACCATCGACGATCTCCACGAATTTTTCAGCTCCAATCTCTTCTGGCCTCCTGTTAGCCAAAGAAGCTTCCAGTTCAATTTTTAAGCCGAATCTTTTTTCAAACTCCTTAGCAATTTTTCCGAGTTTTTTTCTTCTCATAGAAAAGGCAAAAGTCACAAAGTGCTCAAATAGTTCTATATCACGAACTCTGATCTTTGGAACGGGCAAAATCCTAACTATCGCAGATTCGACCTTTGGTTTTGGTTTAAAACTATCTCTTCCAACAATTTCAAGCAATTCTGGATTGCAGTAGGCCTTTGATATTACACCGAGTCTGCTATCTTCTCTGCAAAGTCTCTCTGCAAACTCTTTTTGAAGCATCAAAACTGCAGAATCAAATCTGTATTTGAAAAGTTTGAAAAGAAGCGGAGAAGAGATCTGGTAGGGTATATTTGATACAATTTTTGTGAACGATGGAAATTCCACTTCTAAAGCATCCCCGTGGATTAGAATGAATCTACCCGATTTTATTTCATCTTCGAATTTAGTTTCAAGCATTCTTACGAACTTTACATCCTTCTCAATTCCGATAACTTTGCAATGTTTAAGAAGCTCAGAAGTTAGATTTCCAGTTCCACAGCCTATTTCGAGGACATGATCATCACTTTTGAGCTCTGAGTAATCAACGATTCTGCGTATCAGCGATTTATCCACCACCATGTGCTGTCCGAGTCTCATACAACTTGCCGATTTCAACTCCTATCTCCAGCCACGCCCAAGCCCAAATAACACATTCAAAAGCTCTTATGTAATCAAACTTTTCCATAAAATATTCAGAGTCTTTTATATAGGCTTTTATATTTTCTATGAATCTCTTATCTCCCTCTATCAAACTAACTCTCTTCTTTATCCTCTCCAGCCACTTCTCGGTCTCCATCCTCAGCTCTATCAACTCTTCTCACCTTCAACTTCAATCCATCTCTTTCCAAAACCACTATTTCATCTCCTTTTTTGAGCTTCTCATTTGATTCAACACTCCAAATCTCCCCCCTAACCTTTGCAAATCCTCTGCCGTTCTTGAACTCCACGATTTCACCTCTAAGTCCAACCACTTCTCCAACTTGGCTTCTCTTTCTTCTAACTTTCAAAATTTTTACAAGTGCAAAAGTCATGAAAGTGCCTATTCCGATTCCAATACCAATTGCAAATTTTGGAAAGAACTCGTAGAACTCTTTTGGCATCATCGGTTCTTCAAAAATCATTAAAGCACCAAGAGTTATGGATATTACGGATGCGGTTCCGAGAACCCCATACGTTGGAGTCATCAATTCCGCTATTAGGAAGATTATTCCGAGAATTATCAAAAATAGCCCTGCATAATTCACGTTGATAACTCCCAGTCCTGCAAACACCAGAATAAGCATTATCGCCCCCAAAACTTCAGCCATCATGCCGGGTGAGGTTAAACCAAAAATCAGGAGATAAATTCCGAGTAATAGGAGAATCAGAGCGATTTGCGGGCTTGAGATCAACTCATAGATCTTTGCCTGAGCAGGTTTTTCAACCTCAACTACTCTGTAGCTCTTGGTATCGAGAACAATTTCTTTGCCGTTTAGCGACACTTTTATCCCGTCGAGTTTCTTGAGGAGTTCTTCTCTGTTCTCTGCAAGAACATCGATTAATTTAAGCTCATAGGCTTTTCTTGCTTCCAGACTAAGGGCTTCTGTCACGAAGCGTTCAGCAACTTCTGCGTTTCTCCCCCTTGCATTAGCTATACTCTTAACGTAGCTTGCTATGTAGTTAATAGTCTTGTTTTCAGCAGGGGAAGCCATGCCAACAGGAGTTGCAGCTCCTATTGCAGTCTCATTCGCTGCAGCTGCGATGTGCGCAGACAAAAGTATTACTGTTCCCGCAGAAGCACACATCGCTCCCTTGTTAACAAAAACAACAATTGGTATCTCGCTGTTCATGAAAAGAGAAACTATTTTTTGGGTAGAAGAGAGCAGACCACCAGGAGTGTCGATTTCAACCAATATTAGATCCATGTCTCTTGATTTAGCAAATTGATAAGCGTGTTCGAGTGTAATATACGTCCCCTCATTGATTTCGCCCTGTATATTAACAAGTGCAATCTCAAGAGCACTTGCATTCACAACCAGCAGACTTAGAATCAATAGTATCGATCTCACAAATTGATTAGAAAATAGGGATTATAATTCTATCGTTAAAGAAACGAATCAGAGTTTGTAGCCTATTTTCCTCAGGAACTCCTTTCTTGCTTTTATGTCCTCGTCTTTCTCGATTCCCCTACTCCTGAATCCATCAACAACACCAATTATTCCTCTTCCCTGCTCGGTCTCCACTACTATGACTTCTAAGGGATTTGCAGTTGCAGCATGTATACTGCAAACCTCTGGCACATCCTTTATCTTTCCGAGAACGTTTATTGGATATGCATTCCTAATGAAGATTATAAAGCTGTGTCCACATGAGAGTTCAAGGGCCTTCTTTGCTGCGAGTTCCCTAAGCTCCGGATCGTTGCCTTCATGCCTTACAAGACAGTGCCCTGAAGCTTCGCAGAATGCTAATCCAAATTTTATATTAGGAACTGAATTTACAAGAGCCTCGTATAGATCTTCAACAGTCTTGATAAAATGAGCTGAACCAAGTATGACGTTGCAATCCTTTGGAACCTCGATTTTAACGATTTCGAATTTCACGAGCCTCACCTCATACAAAGATCACGTTTTTCTCTACCTTCTCCAGAATCTCCCTTATTTTTTCTATTCCTGCTTTTTTGCTGAGTATCAGAAGACTTGGATTTAGCTCCTCTACCAGTCTTCTTACTTCTTCAACGAGATTTCCAATTAAAATCGACTTTTTAATAATAGAATTTCCTGTTATCTGACTTATCTCTTTGTTGATTCTTTCTTGGCACTCTTTCATTCTCTTAGCATGGGTTTCCGGCGGTAGCATTGGCTCGACAATTCCTACTACGATTACTTCCCTTCCCTTCGCAATCCACTTTTTAGCGGCATCAACGTTTCCACTCTCAATGTGGACATACAATATTCGGTCAAAAGCAATTTTTTCGCGGTAGAAGAGAATTGCGGAATCATAACTCAATATATTCTGAGTTAAAGGCATAGATCTGCCAGCAATCAATAAATCAGGCTTATAAGCATCCATAACGCTTTCTATCTCTTCTTCATAATCCTTGAATACTACACTCATCCCCATTACGTCATAAATCTTCTCAAGTTTCTCAACTATGTTTTCTGCCTTCTTTATAAGCGGTAATTTGCTCTGTGCGAGCTCTATTGTTTCACTCATTTCAGAAACCGTAATACTTCCTTTAACTCCCTTTGCAAATATCAGGTAAACTTCTTTGAGCTCAAGCCCGCTAAGATCGAGGTCTTTGTTCGTAAAGATGACCGCCCTCATGTTTCACCTCCAGCTTTTTTCATTTCATCAACCCACTCGCTCAGCCACTTGCTAAGAACTTCATAGGATTCAACTTCCACATTGTAAACGTTAACAACTCCTATCAGCTGTCCTTTTCGTATTTCTCCATCAAAAACAGGCATGAAAAGAACTTTTCTAATCATTTTGGGACTTTCAACCTTTGCAGGTTTAGCTTCAATTAGGTCAACAACCGTTCCGAGAGCATGTCTCATGATATAAAGCGGGTAAACTATCGTATTCTCTTCCAGTCTTAATGGTTCAATTTCAACTTCTGCAACTTCTCCCTTTCTTAGGGAAACATTTTCATTTGCTATTAGCGGTTCCCATCTCGCAATTGGCTTCCTTCTATAAGCAAAGGGCTTTATTAACATTCCATCCCTTATAATCCTCCCGGATTTTTCGTATACAAGTCTCGCAAACTTTTCCTCTCTAAGGCTCATCTTGGGTTTGAAATCTCCAATTGCAGTGTAGTAAATATTCAAAACACCGAGAAGGTCTCCTTTCTGTATCTTTCCATCTCTAATGGGAAGAAAGATAGCTTCGGTTATCCTCTTATCTTCCTCAACCTTTGAAAGCTTTCCTTCTTGCACGACTTCAACAACAGTGCCGTAGGCATTTCTCATTATGTGCAAAGGAGTTACCACGGTGTTTGGCTGAAGAGTTATGTCTTTAATTCTTATTCGGGTCAGCATACCCTTTTTTATTTCTACGTTTTCTGCAGAGATTATTGGTTCCCACTCTGCAACATAGCTCTTGAAGTATCCAAAAAACCTGGTTCTTATTTTTTCTCTTCTAATCTCACCATTTTGCTTGTAAACAAGATTCGCATCCACAATCTCTTCTCGGATTTTTATATCTGATGCTGAAAAACCAAATCTGCGATCTATCATTCCAGTCTTAACAAAGAAGACTTTTAGAACGCCAACTATATCCCCCTTCTCAATAAAACCGTCCTCAACGGGTAAAAAGACTGAGTGAGTTATTGTTTTCTCATCTTCTACTCTCGAGATTCCCTTTTCGATGACGTCAATTGTTGTGCCAAGAGCGTGTCTCATGATGGACAGGGGGGCGAGTATCGTGTTTTCGGGAATTTTAACATCCTTAATTTTTAAAATTACTGGTTCGCTTTTCTTTACATGGATGCCTTCATCCGCGACCAAAACCTTCCACTGAACAAAGGGGGCTATTCTGTATTTTACGCTCTCCTTTTTTACTTCGAGTTTTGCAATATCTTTACCGATCTCCTTCCAGTAGACAATCTCCATGATGGGGCTAATATTCAATTTTAGTTTAAAAATTTAACGCTCATAACCGAAAGTTTTAAAATTCTATCCGTGCAACCTTCAAAAAAGGAGGGTGGAATGTCGGAGATATGCTCTAAGTGTGGGTTACCAAAAGATCTCTGCGTCTGTGAGGAGGTTGCAAAAGAACAGCAGTATATATTCATAAAGGTCGGCAAAAGGAGATATGGCAAAGAAGTAACAACAATCGAAGGGCTTGATGGTAGCGAGATAAATCTGGAAGAACTTGCCAAGTTTTTAAAGTCAAAGCTTGCATGCGGTGGAACAATAAAGAATGGAGTAATTGAACTCCAAGGAAACCATGTGAGTAAGGTAAAGGAGTTGCTGATCAAAAAGGGTTTCAACCCAAATAGAATCAAAAGCTGATGCAAGAACCTTGCTTTGAGCTTTCATTGTTGATTTTAGCTGTCTTTTTGGATCTTATTTTTGCAGAACCACCAATTATTCTGCACCCCGTTGTCTGGTTTGGCAAAATCCTGGACCTATTTAAAAGTAAATTCTATGTAATTGAAAAAAGAGGAAATTTAATTCAATTTTTGTATGGCTTCGTTGCAGTTCTCACAGTTCTAACCTTTGCCTTTGTTCTCGTGAGTCTCCCTCTTCCGAAACCACTTCAGTTTGCTTGGCATCTCTACTTATTGTTTTCGGCAATATCAATAAAAAGTATGATTCAGCATGCAGAGAAATGTCTGAAAAGCGATTTTGATCCTCGGGAAGTCCAAAAGATCGTAAGCAGAGACACCACAAAACTTAATAAGCCACAGCTCAGATCTGCCGTGATTGAATCAACAGCTGAAAACTACGTGGATGGGGTTCTCTCACCATTGTTTTATTTCTCATTGTTTGGAGTCTTGGGAGCAATGATTTACAGAGCCATAAATCTCTGCGACTCCATGATTGGTTATCATGGCAGATATGAGTTCTTTGGGAAATTTGCTGCTCGACTCGATGATCTGGCGAATTTTATCCCAGCAAGAATTGCTCTAATCTTTTTTGAAGTTTTCAGAAGAGGGGCATTCTCATACGGTATTAAATATAAAGTAAAACTAAATGGTTGCACGATCACAGCTATGTCTTACGTTCTTGGAGTCAAGCTTGAAAAGCCGGGCTACTATACTCTACCTGGCAGAGATGCAACGGATGAGGACGTTATTACCGCCATAAAAATCTTCAAAAGACTTAGTGCAATGGCAATTCTCTTTGCAATTGTAATTTCCTCCCTCAGAATATTTTTATTAACACAAATCCCATTTGGCCTATGAATTGTCAGAAGTGCGGAGGAAAGGGGTTCAACGAGATAGAGAAAATCTGCGAAACCTGTAGCGGAACAGGAAAGGCCAAAAGCTTCGATCTGAAGACTGTGAACGTTTCTGAAGACCAGCTCAAGTTGTTCATGAAGGGAATTTGTGGTGTTTGTGGTGGAAGTGGTAAACGCAGGATTGTGGAAGTTTGCAAGAATTGCAACGGAACAGGAAAGGTAAAGAGGTGTCAGATCTGCGGTAGAGAGACCGATCAAGAGCTGTGTTTTGAGTGTAGGAAGAAACCCCATGCATTTAAGATAGGTAATAGCTGTGGAATTGAAGATTTAAGAATTGGAAAGTTTTATGTCGGATCGATTTCATCCATCACAGATATTGGAGCCTTTGTTAATCTTAACAGAAGGTTGAGAGGTTTGATACCAAAGAAATTGGTGCAAAATCTTCGCGAAGGGGATGAAGTAATCGTGAAGATTACAAACATAACTGTTAGCGGAGAAATCGATTTAGCTCCAGTTGAACTTCAAAATTACACCGTTGTTGAAGTCTCGAAAGATCTCGAGGTCATTCCGATATCTTCTGCTTCGAAATTCCTTGGAAGGATGGTTAAAGTTCGTGGTATCGTTACTCACACAAAGGAGACAGCAATAGCCAAGGTTTTCACAATACTCGATGGCACCGGGAGTGTGAACTGCACAGTTTTTGATGACTTCGATGCTGAAGTCGATGAAGCCATTGAGGTCATTGGAACTGTTAGAAGAAACGGTATAGATGCGCTTGAGGTTGAGAAAATTCTTGGCGAAGATGCTTACGAGATTAGAAAGAGAATTGAAGCTGAAATTGAGAGAGCTTGCGAACCAGATTTTAAAGGTTTTCTGATAAAAAGCGAGGTTCTCGAAAAACTGAAAGATGAGATGATTGCGGTTGCAAGAGAATTGAAAAAAGCTGTTTATAAATCGAGACCTATAATAATAAGACACCATTGGGATGCAGATGGAACCTGCGGAGGAGTTGCCCTTGAAATTGCTCTCCAAGAGCTTGTTGAAAAGATTTATAGAGACAAGGAGACAAAGTATTATCTTGTAAAGAGAAGGGTCTCGAGAGCTCCCTTTTATGAATTAGAGGATCTCGTAAGAGATCTCGATGAAAGTTTAGAAGATGCAGAAAGATATGGAGATAGAATTCCCCTCGTTGTGCTTGTAGACAACGGCTCAGGGCATGAAGATCTGCCAGCAATTCAGCAATTCATCCTTTTTGGTGCGGATGTGATCACAATAGATCACCATTTTCCGGATGAGGGTGTTGATAAATATCTGCTCTACCACATAAATCCCTATAAAGTTGGTGGGGATAGCAACATTACCTCCGGAGTCCTTTGCGTGGAGATTGCAAGAATGATATCCGACTTAGATCTGACACATCTCGCTGCGATCTCTGTTGTTGGAGATCGGGCAGAGGGAAACGTTGAGGAATACATAAGGCTTTCAAATCTAAGTAAAGAAGAACTAAAAGATCTTGCCTTGGCAGTGGAATTCGAAGGGTTTTACCTTCGCTTTAAATCCGCAAGCACAATAGTCCATGAAATACTCGGATTTGGTAGAAAGGATCGACAAAAAAGACTTGTTTATGTCCTTTCGAATTATGCAAAATCTGCGATAGAAGAACAATTGAAAACAGCATTGGAAAATGTAAAGGTTCAAATATTGCCAAATGGTGTCGCTCTTGCTGCGTTCGATGTAGAAAATTACTCGAAAAAGTTCACTTTTCCACCTCCAGGGAAATTAACCGGAGAAATTCACGATCGCCTGAAGGTTAAATACAAGAGGATTGTCACAATTGGCTATGGTCCAGATTTTGCGATTATCAGAAGTGAAGGGGTAAATCTGGATATTCCAAGACTGGTTGAAGAACTAAAAAGAGAGATAAACGCCTGCATTGACGGTGGAGGGCATCTTGTTGTCGGTTCAATAAAGTTCGTAGAAGGAAAGAGAAAGGAAGTCCTTGCAAAACTTGCGAGTAAGATTGGTGAGATAAGTTGAAAAGAGAGCTGGAAATTTTATTGGAAAACCTTGAAGGATTTAAAAATCCAAAAATTCAGCTCGAGCAGTATGTGACTCCTCCAAACCTTGCGGCCTTTATTCTTACAAATGCAAGACTGCATGGAGATCTTGACAAAGTCGTGGATCTCGGTTGTGGAACCGGAATTCTTGCTATAGGTTCTGCTTTACTTGGGGCCTATGCGGTTGGGGTTGAGATAGATCTGGAAGCTCTAAAAATTGCAAAAGCCAATGCTGAAAGAGTTGGTGTGCAGGTTGATTTTATTGCCTGTGATGTTCGAGATTTAAATCTTAAAAGCAGGATTACGGTTATAATGAACCCACCCTTCGGTATTCAGCGAAAGCATGCTGATAGAGTTTTTCTCGAGAAGGCATATGAGATAGCCAATGTGATCTACTCGATTCACTCCGCTGGAAGCGAAATATTTGTAAATAAAAGATCTGAAGAGAACGGTTTTAAGATCACACATGTATGGAAATTTATGGTCCCGTTACGCAAAAGTTATTCATTCCACGAAAAGGAATTTAAGTTCATACCCGTAGAGGTATTCAGGATTGAGAGAAATGATCGTGTTTCCAGGAGATAAATTGGGTAGTGTTGAGGAATTTAAGGCAGGTGACGGAGTTTACGAGGAAAATGGAGAACTTTTCGCTTCTGTAGCAGGGCTTTTAGAAAAGGATGACAAAACTATTAAAATCAAGAGCCTCAAAAGAATTCCAGAGCTTAAAAAAGGCGATATAGTTCTTGGCAGAGTTGTGGATATACGAAGCAACTTTGCCATGGTTGAAATTGCAAGGAAGTATGGCGAAGATAGGGGACTTGCTCATACGGGTCTTGCCTTGCTACACATCTCGAACGTGGGAGAAAAAATTGACAATATTGGAAATGCGATAAGCTACTTCGATATTTTAAAAGCCAGAGTTCTTGACACCTCACCAAAGATATCTATAAAGGAGCCAGAAATGGGAGTTCTCAAAGCATACTGCGGTAATTGTAAGAGCGATCTCGTCTTTGAAGAAGGAAAGCTTAAATGTCCAAATTGTGGAAGGGAAGAAAAAAGGAAGGTTTCAAAATCCTATGGGAAAGGTGAGTGGTGATGTTGAAGATCGTAGAACTTGGGAAGAATTACGTTAAGCTAATCGTTAGAGGAGAAGATCACACCTACTTGAACCTGCTACAGCATTATCTTTCTCAAGACAAGAGAACCGTGATCGTAAGATACAACATTCCCCATCCGCTCGTGGGGGAACCGGAACTGTATCTAAGGACTGACGGAACAAATCCGATTGAAGTGCTAAAAAAGGCAAATGAAAACATTATTGGTGTGTGTGAAGATCTCCTAAGGCAGATTCAGCCATAGGCGATCGCTGAACCCTCTGCAATGAGTTCTCCATTTTTAAAAACCTTCAGCCTATAAAACCCTAGTCTTTTCCCCCTAACCTTCTCAGCCTCAGCTACGAGCGTATCTCCTTTATATGCAGGAGAGTAGAAGTTCATCGAAATCTTCACAGCCACTCTTTTAGCGTCTGTGTTTGCCGAAATTGCAAAGGCAAAATCTGCAAGAGCCATTATAAAACCTCCATGAGCCACACCGTGGATATTCAGAAACTCATCTCTTACAACACCTCTAACCCTCGCATAACCGTCTCTTATTTCCTCAACTTCACAGCCCAGCAATTTTCTGAATGGATCCAAAAGCAGATGCTCCATGATTAATCTTCAGCCGATTTTTAAAATTGTATCCCGCTGAGAAACATTTATTAGTTGAGAAAGATGCGAATTTCAGGGGGGCCGTGGGGTAGCCTGGTATATCCTTTTGGCTTTGGGAGCCAGAGACCCGAGTTCAAATCTCGGCGGCCCCATTTCAAAGCTGCTTTTTCGTTAGGTTTCAACTTAAAAAATGCCAAATTGTAATAGAGCTATCAAAGTATTAAATATTAAATATTGTCAGTTTAAAAGGTCAATTTCCCAAAATAGCTACCTAAAGTCTATTAAATTGCTTTTAGATTTGGAAACTAATAATGGCAGGTTCAATGCTGAAATCCACGACTGGCTAAAACAAAGCGTCTCCAATATCTCGTTTTTCATCGATCAGCTCGTAAAAAGCTTCAGAGACCAAATCCAGCCTGCGTTCGTTCTCGTTTCAAAATCTCTTATGCCCGGAGCCGGATTTGAACCGGCGACTATGCGGTCTTCAGCCGCACGCTCTCCCAAGCTGAGCTACCCGGGCTTAAGTTATGTCTGAGCTGAGTATTTTTATTTTTCGCTATCAGTCTCTTAAAAAGAAGACAGACTATTTTATAAATATTCGGGTTTGTAATCGAAATAATAAGCTCAAAATAGACTTCGGGAAGTTTGAGGAAGAGCTTATTGCGAAAGGAGAAGTTGATTTTACGAAAAAATATTAGCTAAGCTTATGTGCTAAAATGACTCAAAATTTTGGCGAGACGCTCGATGAAGATCTTATAAGGAGGTTCGAAGCGGTCAGAGAGAAGATTAAAGGTAAGGGGGCTTAACCATAGATCACCGCTCAACCATGCAAAGTATTTTAACTTCTCCGCAAAGCTAACTTCATGCTTCCGATAAACGCAAAGCAGATGAAGAAGATGATGAAGCAAATGGGCATAGAAATGGAAGAACTCGACGCAAAGGAAGTGATAATTAAAACAAGCACAGAGGAGCTAATCTTTAGAAATCCAAGTGTGACAAAGATCTCAGCAAAGGGAATGGAGACTTTTCAGGTCGCTGGGCAATACGAGGTTGTTAAGATTGCTCCAGAGATCAGCGAGGAAGACGTTAAGCTCGTGATGGAACAGGCAAATGTTGATGCCGAGACAGCAAGGAAAGCTTTAATCGAAGCGAACGGAGACATTGCTGAGGCTTTGCTAAAACTGCAGGCAAAGTAAATGAAGCCACCAGTCGTTCTTTCAAGGGGAAAGAATAGCTTTCTCGTTGAGAAGTTCGAAGGAAAGCTACACACCCACCACGGGGTCATAGAGCTCAGCGAATTGAAGGATAAATCTTTTGGGGATACAATAAAGACCCACCTCGGTGTTGAATACAGAATCGTGCCATTCAATCTTTCAGACTTTTTCAGACACTTCAAGCGGGGAGCAACGCCCTTGATGCCAAAGGACATTGGAGCCATAATTGCCTACACTGGGCTTTCTCCAGATTCGCTCATCTTCGACGCTGGAACAGGAAGCGGAATGCTCGCAGCTTATCTTGCTTACTTTAACAAATTCGGAGAAGTCGTTACCGTTGAGAAGAGAGAGGACTTTGCAAGGATTGCGAGAAAGAACTTCAAGCTTGCCGGACTTAAAAACGTGCACCAGATAATTGGCGACGCTTTAATGGTTGCAGATGGCTTCAAAAAGGAGTTTGATCTCGTTGTTTTGGACATGAAAGACGATGTCGCATTTATTCCGAAGGCAAGGCAAATTCTGAAGGTTGGTGGTCATCTCGCGGTTTACAATCCCTACATTGAGCCCGCTCGAGAGGTTTACGAAGTGATGAGCAAAAACGAATTCAAAGAACTTGAGGCATTCGAAATTCTTCGCGTAGACTTAGATATAAAGAGAGTTGGCACAAGAACCTCCACTGGAGTCTGGCATACTGGCTACATTGTGATCGGAAGAAAATATTAGGTAGCAACGACCATCTGCGATTGAATTATGTAGACCGGATTTCCGTAAGCATCATAGAACCCATCAAGCCTGAGAACTTTGGTAACAATCGTCTTTATCTTTATTCTGCTACCGTCTTCGAGCTCATACTCGTTCCAGTCATCTCCAACGATTGCTCTGATCTTAACTGCGGTCGGCCTTCTCTTCTTTGCAATTTCCTGAATTGGAGGGACAAATTCTGATGGAGTGCCCTTAAGCTCGTCTGGAGCCTTTGCGACAACTACATTCTGGCTGTCAATTCTGTAAATTGGTTCTCCAACAGGATCTCTTTGCCCTGTGTCGAAAACTCTCGTTAAGACTGACTTGAATCTGATAAGAGTCCCATCTTCGAGATGTATATGCATCCATTCTTCTCTTATCGTCTTGAAGTCGAGTTCCCTGAGTTGCATGACGATAATAATTCTGAAGATTTAAATATCTCCATCCTTGTGTTTAGTTATGGAGACTTTAATTCTATCCGCTGAGGAAGTAAAGAAGCTTATAACGATGAAAGAAGCGATTAATGTGGTTGAAAATGCATTCAGAGAATATTCATTATCAAAAGCTCTCATGCCCCCAAAGGTTTACCTCACATTTGAGCATGGCGACTTGAGGGCTATGCCCGCCTATCTCATGGGTTACGCTGGCGTTAAATGGGTTAACTCGCATCCAAAAAATCCCGAAAAGGGTTTGCCTTCCGTTATGGCTGTGCTGATTTTGAACAATCCCTCAAACGGATTTCCTTTAGCTGTTATGGATGCGACCTTTTTGACTTCATTGCGAACTGGCGCAGCTGGAGGAGTGGCGGTGAAGCATCTCGCAAGAAAAGACAGTAGAGTTTTCGGATTTATAGGCTGTGGAAAACAGGCTCGCTATCAACTGCTTGCAATCAAAGAACTATGCAAGATTGAGCTCGTAAAGGCTTTTGATGTGAGCAAGAGAGCTGAGGAGAATTTTAAAAAGTTCTGTGAGTCGCAAGGAGTGAACTGCGAGCTGAAAGAAGCAAAAGAGGTCTGCGATTGTGACGTTCTCATAACAACAACCCCCGCAACAAAGCCCGTAGTGAGAGATGAGTGGATAAAGAAGGGAACGCATATAAATGCAATTGGTGCAGATGCTCCAGGAAAGCAGGAACTTGAAATAGAGCTCTTGTTAAGGGCTAAAATAGTTGTTGATGATATGCATCAGGCTTTACATGGTGGGGAAGTGAACGTTGCGGTTTCTAAGGGCATAATCTCCGAGAAGGACATTCATGCAACTCTCGGCGAAGTCGTTGCGGGATTAAAGAAGGGTAGAGAGGGCAAAGAGATAACGATTTTCGACTCAACCGGGCTTGCAATTCAAGATATCGCTGTAGCAAAGCTTGTTTACGAGAAAGCTGTTGAGAGAAATGCTGGAAAGAGAATAAGACTTATTGATTTAGAATGAAAATCGCAGTTCTCACTTCTGGAGGCAAGGATTCGATTCTTGCTTTGCATAGAATTGTGAAAAGCGGAGTTGTGAGCCATAAAGACGTTGTTCTCGTAGGAGCATATCCAAAGAATCCAGAGTCTTTCATGTTCCACACAGTAAACCTGCACATGCTTGAAGCGATAGCAAAATGCCTCGATTTACCGCTGGAAAAAATATTTGTTTCTGGAGAGGAAGAAAAAGAAGTCTCTGAGCTTGAAAAGGGACTATCGGATTTGAAAATCGACGGGATTTGCGTTGGAGCAATCGCCTCGAAATATCAATACATGCGGGTTGAAAAAATATGCAAAAATCTTGGGCTAAGACTTTTTGCTCCACTCTGGGGGGAAGAGCCTGAAAAGATTTTGAATGAAATCGCTACGAATTTTGAAGCCATAATCGTCAGCGTATCTGCAATGGGTCTTGACGAGAGTTTTTTGGGCAGAAGAATTGATGAGAGGCTAATTGGAGACTTGAAAAAGGTGAGCAAAAGATATGGTGTGAATTTGGCGGGAGAAGGCGGAGAATACGAATCTCTTGTGTTAAATGCTCCTTTGTTTAAGAAGAGACTTGTTTTAAAGAGACTTGAGAAGTTCTGGCAAGGAAGTAGCGGAGTGGCAATCGTTAAGGATTACGAAATCGTAGATAGAGATATATTCTAAAGTTGCCAGTCTGTTCTTATGAAGGCGGTGCTAATTTTCAGCGGTGGCGTGGATTCCTCAACGCTTCTTTATTACCTACTCAGCAAAGGCTATGAGCTTTCCGCCCTTACATTTATCTACGGTCAGAGGCATTCAAAAGAAGTTGAATTCGCTAAAAAGCTTACTGAGAGGGCAAGATTGGTGAAGAATTTTGAGCATCGAATAGTTGACATAACTTCGATACACGAATTAATATCCTTGGGGGCCATAACTGGCGATAGCAGAGTTCCTGAAGGGTTTTACACTGAAGAAAGGCAGAGAGCAACAATTGTGCCAAACAGAAATATGATTCTGCTTTCCATAGCGGTTGGCTACGCTGTTAAAATTGGAGCAAAAGAAGTTCACTATGCTGCACACAAGAGCGATTACAGCGTTTATCCTGACTGCAGAAAAGAATTTGTAAAGGCGATGGACACCGCAATCTATCTGGGCAATCTATGGAACGAAGTTGAGCTCAGAGCACCTTTTATTGACATGAGTAAAGCTGAAATCGTAGCACTGGGTTTAAAGCTTGGAGTGCCGTATGAGCTCACTTGGAGCTGTTATCGTGGCGAAGCCCGACCATGCTTGAGCTGTGGAACCTGCGTTGAGAGAACTGAAGCCTTTTTGCTAAATGGAGCCAGAGACCCCTTGCTAAGCGAAGAAGAATGGAAGAAGGCTGTTGAGATTTACAGAAGCTTTAAAGAAAATGTGCCTCGGGAGTAACACCGTCATTCACCGCAAGCAAACGCTCGCTCATGACGTTTGACCCCCCGAGGGCTGTCCCATGTTCGGGTTGCCCCAGAATCATTGCAAGCATTTTTGCTCGCTCTTCAGGGGACCTATCAACATGGCATGTTCCCCCGAGCTCGCAGAAAGGCTTCATCGCAAGCTCCGCTTCCTCCGCCTCTTCCCCGTTCGGGGGCTAAAAATAGTCTGCAAGAGATATTAAATCTTATTCTATTTTCTTCATAATATAGAAAAGATGCTTAATTCTGTCTACACGTTTAAAGAAAACCGCAGGAAATTCCGATTTCGTCACAACAATTCTGCTCGTCTCAAAAGTTCTTTTTCCATCAACAACCGCAATTCCGCCTGCTTTGGCTTCAAGCTCAACAACCCTATCAATTTTAATCACTACTGGCTTCCAGCCAAATCTGAAGGGAGCAATGGGCACTATGAGCATCGAGCTGTGATAAGGTTCCACAACAGGACCGCCAGCGGAGAATGAGTAAGCGGTTGAGCCTATTTGCGTTGCCACTATTATTCCATCACATCTGAGCCTGTCAACCTCAACGGAATCAATCTTAATCGAGAATTCTGTAAGCTTTGCCCTTTCTTTGCCAAGAAAGGCAATTTCATTTAAAGCTAAGCATTCCCCATTATCGCAGGAGCATTTTATTCTGTCAAACTTCTCAGTCTCGAATTTTACAAGTGCATTTCTAAGCTTTTCTTCAAAGTCCGCCGAATTTGAGTGTGTCAAGAACCCAATTCTCCCAGAATTTATGCCAAAGATTGGAGGGCATTTCCTGACTTCTTGAAGAATTGAGAGAATTGTGCCATCACCACCTATGCTGACTATGAAGTCAAAGTTCTCAAGCGATTTTGAGGGCTTTGAAAAGCTTTTAACTTCGTGACCAAGCTCCAAAATGACCTTTTCAACCTTTTCAAGGATTTCGGGTGACTTGTAAACTATTGCGGACTTCATACAACCAGCTCCAGCAATTGCCTATACAGCTTTTTGTTCGTGGCAATAACATTTACTCTCTCCGCGATTTCAAACTTCTTTTTCTCCAATGAATTGCCCTTCTCATCTACAGCAATTCCTCCAGCCTTTTCAAGAATATATACCCCACCAGCGATGTCAAAGATCCTCAACATTCCCCTCAGATCTATGAAGCAGTCGAAAATACCCTCAGCAACAAAGCAGGTTTCAAGTGCTGCACTGCCAAGGGCTCTTATCCTCTTAAATGGCAACATGCGATCTGGGTAATAGACGATTGCATTCAGCTCTTCTAATTTCTCCTTCTCTCCTACCTTTATCTCCTTTTCGTTTTTGTAAGCCTTCGAGTCAGCATAATATTCATCGCAACTGCATAGATTGAAAACATAGCCAAAGAAAGAATCGCCAAATTTTTCCGAATCAGAGAAGCATAAACTTACCGAATAAATTGGAATCCCGCGAACTGCATTAAAAGTTCCGTCAAGAGGATCAAGAGCTACAAAAACGTCCCCTTCACCAACATATCCGCATTCTTCGCTTAAAATTCTAAGCTTTTCTTTTTTTAGAACTTCCAAAGCTGCATTTTCGGCAACCTTATCAACAAGCTTTGTTACCCCGCTTTTACCAATCTCATAAAATTCTCCTCTTCTTCCTGCGGGAATGCTGTTAATAGCTTTGAGGACATTCTTTGCAACCTCTCTTGAAAGACTAAGTGCGAGCTTTTCGTCCATGCTAAAATTTCAACTGCGAGGACAAGATATACTTTACTGAATGATCAGCGATGGCTGTCAAAAGCGGGACGGAAAAATTGTCCTGAAGGTAAATTCCGTTAATTTTTCTAATTCTCTCAACCACAGTCCCGCAAAGAACCGCAATTAATGCAGAAATTTGAAGCAATTCCAGAAGAGCTAAAGCGATTGTTGAGGATAAAAACATCGTCAAGCTTGCAAAATTGTCTTTTCCAGAAATTTTTCTTGCTATCCCCGCAGTCCCATCTCCCACAATTGCGGTGATAAGAGCCACAAAACAGGAATCTTTCGGAAAGAGAGCTGTAACAGTCAAAATTGCAATAAGAAAATACATGTAAGCACCGAGCTTCTTTTTTTCATATTCTCGCGCTAAAAAGCGAAAGTAGCCCCTCTTAAGCCTGAGGAATTCAATCGGTAAAAGGATCGCTATTACGAAAATCAAGGACAAGATTAAAAGCTCTTTGCCAAGAAAAAGATATGCGGGTATGTATATAAGCCCGGAAAAATGGATTGATTTTCTGAGGAGCTCTTTTCTAAGCTCACTCAACAGAAATCCTCTCTAACTGGCTCGCAAGGTTCCAGATCATTGTTCTAACGTGCATTGGAATATTTGGATCCGAAGATATGTCTTCCAAGACCGTTATTGCCGAGGCAGCTTCCACCGAGACTTTTTTGCTGGAGAGCAGTTTTTCCTTAATTTCACTTGCAACTCTCCTGACACTTCTCGGGACAGTATCGTCCTGTATAAGTCTGTCTAACGTATCTAAAACACTCTCAGGCACCTTTTTCGCCATCCCCATCACCTCAGAATGGCAACTTTTTAATATTCTCTGGGACACTGAATATCGTGAGTAATAAAAAAATTTCGGATGAGAGCATAATTGACGCGGCTCAGCTCTTACGCAAGGGAGCAAAGATGTTATCCTACTACTGCCCCGAATGTAAGTTCCCACTTTTTGAGGCAGAAAATAAAATATTTTGTCCAAATTGTGAGAGAGAAGTAAAAATAGAGAAAAAAGAGGAGACTTCTGGTGAAATCATTGAGAAAGGAGAGAGGAAAATTCTTGATGAGAAATCAGGATTAATTTTCACCAAACTTGAATCCGCAATTAGCAAAGTTTGCGATTTGATTCTGCAGGCAAACTCCGCAGGAGACGTAAAAGCTCTTTCAGAATCACTTGAAAAGCTCGTGAGCATTCTCGAAAGAGTCAAAAAGCTTTAAAAATTTTACAATATGAAATATATTATTTTTCTATATTTTGTGTCGAACTTATCCCTAATCGGGCAGAAAAGCTTATATCTTTTGGGATTTACTTTTTCTTAGATGATAGTAGTTGGGGAAGGTGAAGATCAAGAACCGCCAGACGATTTTCTTAGAAAGAGCGTCAGGGATACGGTTTTAAATCTGCTTGGAGATTACCGATATCTTTCAAAAGGGTATTATGTTTCTCTGCATGCCGAAGAGAATGGTTGCGTTGTTTATCCAAGCGTTAAAAACGCTTTGGACATCTACAGAGCTCCAGTTTTTGTTGAGAGATTAAAAAAGGCAGGTATTGAAACTCCAGAGGTTTTTGCACTCAGAGATCCAAACCCGGAAAGATGTGTTCTCGTTCCACTCAACCCCTTCTCGAGAAACTCTGCAAAGATTATCAGGAGCGAAAGTCAGTACGTCAAATACTTCAGGAGCCTTAGTATGGATTACCATTACCCAGTTGTTCAAGTTCGTGCTAAAGGAAATGTGGAGGAATTCGAATTCTATATGGGTAGAACCAAGGGGTATGATAACTGGGTTTTCCGAAGAATTTTCGAAGTTTTTGGAGTTCCGCTGGGGAAAGTGCTTGTTGAGAGAATTGGAAATAAAATCCGACCATTCTATTTTATGCCTATAATGAAAAATGAAATCGACTTTAACTTTTTGAAAGAGGTGTTGAATGAGAATTGCATGCTTTGTAGAAAGTTATAACTTTACGCAAAAGCAAGAAGTCCAAGCACTGCAGATTTTCTCTGAGACTGCAAAAAAAATGGGTCACGATTTTGAATTACTTGGAAAGGAGATTCTGGAAAGGATAGATAGATTTGACTCAGTCTTCATCAGAGCTACAACTGATCCGCTCTTTACAGCTTATACAGTCTCAAGACTTGCAGAAGAGATGGAAAAAAGAGTGATAGATGACTCGGAAAGCATCAGAATTTGCTCAAACAAGATTGCAGTTTATTACAAGCTCAAAAAGGCAAATATCCCAATGCCAGAAACGAGAATAGTTTACAGTCTCGACGAGCTTGAATACACTGCGGAAGAACTCGGATATCCGCTTGTCGTAAAGAGCCCGAATTCGAGGTTTTCGCTATACGTCGAGAAGGCAAACAACTTTTCAGAACTATCAACTATTGTAAGACGCTTCATGCGCAGAAGCAAAGCGGTTCTGCTTCAGGAGTTCATGCCAACTCCCTTTGACTGGCGTATTGGAGTTCTTGGGGGCGAGGCGATTTACTCTTGCAAATACCTCATTCCAAAGGGTGGCTGGAGAATCAGGGATTACGTTGGCAACAAGAAAGTCTGGGGAGATGTTATTGCGATAAAGCTCGATAATATCCCAAGAAAACTAAGGAAACTCGCTGAAGACTCTGCCAAATGCATTGGCGACGGTCTTTATGGCATAGATATTAAGGAGTTCAATGGCAAATACTACGTGATCGAAGTGAACGACAATCCAACGATCATGCACGGTTGTGAAGATACCAAGAACCCTGAGCTTTACGAAAAGATCATCGAAGCTCTTTCAAATTAACCTCAAATATTTTTTCTGTCTCCGGCTCTTCAATTTTCAGGATCTCTTCAAGCTCTCCCTTTTCAAGTTCCCTTATCAAATCGAGTATTTTCTCAAGGGCTATGTTCATGTGCTCCTTTAAAACGTCCTCATTCTCTTTCAGGAATTTTACGAGTGGGCAAATGGTCTCTTTTTTTATGTAGAGTTCGAGCTTTCCTTCTCTAATGTCAAAAGTTATTGGACCAGCGACGCATGTTTCAGGCTTAATTCCGTGAATTTTGCACTTCCCGTTATCGAAGAAAACACAATAACCGTCATTTTTCAGCTTTAAATGTTTGTATTTACCAAATTCTACAAAATCAGAGCTTATTCCATTTTCAAGCAGAATTTTAAGCCTTTTATTCGAGATCGGCGGTTTTGCTTCGAAACAGCATTTCCCCCCGCATTTTGAACAGATCTCAATGAAGTCCATAAATCGAATCGCTCACCGATTTTTAAATTTGTTTCTAAAAAACAAAAGATTAGATCTCAAAACTCATGTTTTCAAGGCTTTCAAGCTCTGAGAGGATATCTTCCATCTCTTTCAGGTCTTCTTCAATGTCATTGATCCCGAGATCTTCCGTGCTACCAGAAATTGGTGTGGTCTGGCTTGGGATAGCAGGAGTTTGAGTCTGGGTTTCGGGGATTGGAGTCTGAAGTGGGGTTGTTTTGGGTGTCTCAGTGCTCTGCTCAGGAGCGGAACAGCCCATTAAAAGAAAGCAAAAGAGCAAAAAAATTGGGAGTAATTTCATGTCGTGCACCCGAATTCTATCGTTACGCTATCGTTAAAGCTCCCAGTCGTGAACTTATCGTTAACGCACTTCTTGTATGCGTAGCTTCCGTTTCCATCCATAATGAGAGTTCCGTTGCCGTGTGCTATGATCTTGAAGCTTCCCTCGCCTTGAACTTCTGCATTTCCTCTGACTACAATTGCAACGGTTGTGCCATTTGCCTGACTAACCGCACTTTCAGGATTTACGCTAACATTTCCGCTTCCCTTGATCAGTGCATTCAGGTTCCCACTAAGAGTAAATGTCCCGTTAACGTTCGCATTCACAAACCCATTGGTTGGCTTTGGCTTGTATTCTTTTGCAAGCTTCTTAGCTTCGTTAAATGCAAGATCGATCTTCTTCTTCAGTTCTTTCAAGTCTTTGAAGACGTCCTCGCCGTTGGCAAGCTTTTCCTCGATCATTGCAAGCGTTGAATTTGCATCATTTATGGCATTTCTTAACTGAGTCGTATCGAGTCCATAGCTTTCAAATCGATCCGCAAGCTCTTCAAGCTTTGCGATCACATTCTCCATCTGTGATATCGCATGCTCATAAGCAATAAGTCTCATTTCCTTGGACATGTTGATCCATAACTTCCCGGTTTCCTTCATCGCACCCCTGAGCTCATCGTAGTCCTTTGCATTCGAGATCTGAATTCTTATCTGCTCCATTTTCTGATCTAAATTTCTTATTCGATCTTGAATTCTGAGCTTCGATTCCTCACCGAGATTCGATGCGTTCACTTTTTCTCGCATTCTCTCTATCCATTTCTCGCAGTTCTGAACCCAGTTCATCATTCTTTCCTTGTTCTCATTGAATATTCTCTCTCTCCAATCTGGAGCTTTGTCAGTCAGTGGTTTACCATCCATTCCCTTATTTGGAGGCGTCGCTACCGCCAATCCCGCCGCCGAGATCAACATAGCGAGCAACACCAAACTCATTATGAGCCATCCCGCCCTCATCTTTATCACCAACATTGAGTCGACTTCTTTAAATATAAGGAAACTTTTCAATCAAGTGGATTGAGTTCTATTTAAAATCTTCCGAAGTTTTACAAAACTTTAAGAAACTTCATTTTGCTTTTTAGATGATTCTAATTACTCTTCCAACTGGCATAAAACTTTAAGAGTCTTCAGACCATCATTTGTAAGCATGTATTTTCCCTCTGGCTCCTCCTTAGCAACGTAGCCCGCTTTAATCAGGGTTCGAAGATGAAATTGCAAGTGTCCGCCCTTAATGGATGTTATGCGTTCCAATTCAGCGTAGCTCTTTTTACCTTTCGCCAAAGCCTTAAGGATTCGAATCCTGAGAGGGTTTGAAACCGAAGATAGCTTTTCTGCAAGCCCTTCACTAAGCAACGAAGGGTCTAATTTCTGAATTATTTCCTTTCTCAAATTCAACGCTTCTCTCTCTTTCATGGATCTTTCAAGAATTCTTTCAAGAGCTTTGAAAACTTCTATCGCATTTTCCATACAGCTCTCATCCTTGCAAACCTCTCTGTATTTTTCAACAGCTTGAAGCTGTTTTCTAATCTCCTTGAGCCCGTCTTCAACTCCATTCTTCGCTATTATTTGCAGAATTCTGAAGGAGACTTTTTCCATCCTTTTGGTGCAGATCTCCTTTAAATTGCAACCCTTCGAGCTTTCAGCTTTGAATTTGTCGAGTTTTTCGTTTATTTCAGCTGTAACACTGTATATAAGCTCTCTTTCATTCATCTTCATGCTTGTTGCTTCAATAACTGCGTTTAACTGCAAAATTGCATCTTGAAGTAAGTTTACGGCTTTAAGTATCTCATCAAGCTTTTTCGCAATTTCTTCGATCTTATACTCAAGGATGCTCTTCATAACTCCAGTCGTTTACGACTATATAAAACTATAGCAAATGCGATAAATCTATATAATATCCAATCAAATTGCTTCGAGGTGAGAAAATGCATCACTCGCACCATTTGGAGATTTACGAAAAACTCAGGGAAAAGCTTGACAAAGCTCCGGTGGGGATGCCTAAAACTGTAAGTGGAGTTGAAAAAGAGATTTTGAGCGTTCTGTTCAGCGAAGAAGAAGCAAAGATTGCTTTGCAAATGCCATTTATTCCATTCACTGCTGAACAGCTTGCTGAAAAAACAGGGAAGAGTTTGGATTACATCGAAAGAATTCTGAACGAGATGGCGAAAAAAGGCACGGTATGGAAAGGCGAAAGGAAAGGCAGAGTGGAGTATAGGCTCTTCCCAACTGTTGTAGGACTTTTTGAGATGCAATTTTTGCCTGGGCCAAGAAATGAAGAGATGCAAAGAAAACTTGCTCCGCTTTTCTGGAAATACCATAGAGAAGGATTTTTACATGAGCTCGGTGATAGAAATCATGCGGTAATGAGAGCCTTGCCTGAGAGAGACACGATTTCCGAGAAAACTGAGATTTTGCCTTATGAAGATGCAGTAAGGCTTGTAAAAGATCGTGACTACCATGCGGTTGGCTATTGTGCGTGCAGAATCATCTCAAAGTTCCATGGCGAGGGTTGCAGGCATTCCTTGGAGAACTGCCTTCATTTTGGCTCACTTGCAAAATACATGGTCGAACATGGCTACGCGAGGAAAATAACCGCAGATGAGGCAATTGCAATTTTAAAGCATGCGAACCGCGAGGGGCTTGTGCACACCACTGAGAGAAGCCAGGGACCAATAAGCACGATCTGCAACTGCTGTAGCGATTGCTGTGCCTTCTTTAGAGCGGTGCATGAAGCGAAGCATCCAAAAACTATAGCACATTCAAGCTACATTGCAAGCGTCGATCTTGGCAAATGTCTTGCTTGCGGTATTTGCATGCTCCGCTGTCCGATGAAGGCGGTCAGGGTTAAGATAAATCGAGAACCTGCGAGCATCGATGCTGAGAAATGCCTTGGTTGCGGGGTTTGCGTTCCAACTTGCCCAGTTGAGGCTATAGAGCTCGTTTTAAGAGAAGAAAAGCCAGATATTCCAGATCACAGAACCTACATTCAGCAACTATTGGAAGACAGGGGGAAAGACTTTTCAGCTTTGCTTTAAAATCTCAGCATATTTTAGAGAGTTTCTAAAAACTCTTTAATTTTGTCAATAGATTTAATTTTCGAAGTTAATTTTGAAAAATCCTCTCTAAGTCCGTATTTTTTCTTGTAGTGTTTGATTAATGCATTGAACTTTTGGGGATCAGTTATAAAAGTGCAGTCGATTACATGGAGCAAAATATACCGATTCGTTTCAGTTTTGAGTTCTTCATCCTTATCAGGAGTTATAAATATTATTTTCGTATTTTCGGTTCTATCAGATTTTTCGAGTTCTCGCTTCCAAAAGGCTGTTTCTGTAAGTCTCTCCCTTAAACTTGTTTTGCAGGAAATAATTGCTTTGACCCGTTTGGTCTCCTTTCTCAGAACAAGTATATCAGCATCAGGCAAAATTTCGTTCCAGTTCTTAATCGCTATTTGCTCTCTATATTGAGCAAGAGCTTCATCCCCGGTTGCAATTTCAAACCTATCTCTAAGATTAGTATCATTTTGTATTACCTGATTCAAACATTAAATACCGCATATTCGTAAAGCGTTCCTTTGCAGGTTTTCCATGCTTGGTCTAAACTCCTGGAAGTATTGTAGAACGGATTGAGATATCTACGCAATTCTTTCTCGGTAATATCGTCAAATTTCTGAACAGCAGTTAAATAGTCCCCAAAAAACTCCCTCACAACAATCTTATTGTATTCCTCAATCAAAACTTTCAGAATTTCTTCTTTACACTTAAACCCACGTCTCATATCTATTCTTCCAATTGAGTCTCTATCAATTTTTTCTGGTGGATTCTTCCTTCGCTTATCAATCTTTTTTTGGCAATCTCACAGTATTTTCTGTCGATTTCAACTCCAATGCCAATGCGATTTGTTAGGGCACAGGCTATCAGTGTAGTTCCACTACCCAAAAATGGATCAAGCACAACGTCGTCAACAAAGCTGAAAAGTTTGATGCATCTCATGGGGAGCTCGAGCGGGAATGGAGCCGGATGTCCAATCCTCTTTCTATTCTCCCCCGGAAAGCTCCACAGACCATTTGTCCATTCTATGAATTCCTCTCTGCTTACATCGGATTTTCCTTGTTTTGCTTTTTTCCATTTTTCTTTATAAAGCAAAACTATGACTTCCACTGGAGCTATAACGTAAGGAGCGCTTGCACTAAGCCAAGAACCCCATGCGGTTCTTCGCGATATGTTGCTTTCATTCCATATTATCGTGCTGAAGTATTTCCAACCTACTTTTTTTGCAATTTCCAAGATGTCAGCGTAAACGCTCTGAAATCCCTCCTCCTCACGACCTTTACTTTTGTCGAGCGGTATGTTCAGGCACATTCTTCCGTCTGGTTTTATTAAGTCCAAAGCTTTTCTCAGCCACTTCTCCGTGAACTCAAGGTAATTTTCGTATGGAATGTTGTCTTTAAAGGAGTCGTAATGGATATCGACGTTATAGGGAGGAGAAGTAACAATGAGATCAACAGAGTTTGATGGAATCAAAGCAGTTGTAAGGAAATCGTCGTTCAGAATTACAATTCGTCCATCTTCACTTTGAAAGTATACTCTTTTATCATCCTTCTTTAGATATTCTTGTGTAGCTTCCACAACCATGGCGATATAATCTGATATAAAAATACTTTCTTAAACTGGTCAAAAAGCCTATCAAGGTATTTTACAGTTCTTTGACCATCCTAACCCATTTTCCGAGTTTTCCCGCTTCTTTAAAATCCTTGCCAATGTAGAACTTTTTAGCCTCGTAATTCGTTTCGCCAACCCATAACTCTGCTAAGCTTCTTCCACGCTCAATTGCGTAGCTTAAAGCAGAACTGAGAAGCTTTGAGCCTATTCCCAAACGTCTGTATTCAGGCAGAACAAAGATTTCATGAATCTCGCCCACTCTCTTAAGCTCAAAGATGCTTATCCAGTTTGTATCGCATGCGACGAAGCCAACCGCTTTTCCGTCTATTTCAGCAACCATGAATCCACCATGGTCTCTTGCAAAGAGCCATTTGAAGTAGCCCTTAATGATTTTCCTGCTTTTGTAAGCGTATCTTTCCAGTCCACGGTAGCTTTCGGTGTATACCTTCACAAAACTCTCAAGATCTTCTTTGGTAACTCGCCTTATTTCCACCAACAGTAAAGCTTTAATTTCTGTTTTTAAACTCTTTTGAGTGTTGCTGAAAAAGCTTGTAGAGATTCAATCGGTTAGCGGACATGAAAAAGAGCTCAAGAACTTTGTGAGGGATTTTCTTGAAGAACACGGTTATGAGATTTTCGAGCACGAGCTTTTCATTGTGGCAAACCCAAAAAGCGATCTGATTGTGGCGACCCATTTGGACACTGTAAGCATTAAATCTGAATTCAGAACTGACGGAATAAAAGCCTATGGGACTGGCGTCGCTGATGCGAAGGCGAGCATTTCCGCAATGCTTCAAGCAGCTTCGAAAGGTGTAGACTTTACGCTTGCATTTTTCTGCGATGAAGAGGTTAACGGAAGCGGCTCAAAGGCTTTTATCGAGCTCTGGAATCGTGGAAAGTTTGCAGTAGTTATGGAACCCACCAGCCTCAAGATAGCGAAAAAACACCTTGGATGCATAGAAGCAGACCTGACTTTCAAGGGCTATCCCTGCCACGCTTCAATGCCAGAAAGCGGTGTTAATGCAATTCATAGGGCTCTCAATGCTTATCAAAAGCTTTCTGAAAAGTTCAGAGTGAGCATTTTGAAAATAGACGGTGGAAGCTGGGAATATGTCATTCCAGAGCATTGCTTCATGAGGCTTGACTTTCTGCTTGAACCCGGAGAACTAAATGAAGCTCTTGAGGAACTAAAAAAAGTTGATGCAGAATTAAAAATTCTCGAGTCTGCAGAGGGTTTTTACAGCGGAAAAGTCGTAGAACTTTTGGCTAAAGCGATGGAGCTTTCTGGTTTAAAGCCAGAATTCAGCGTTATGCCATCATGGACTGATGCCATAAATCTTGCCAAGAAGTTCGATGTCGTTGTCTGGGGACCTGGAGAACTAAAGGATTGTCACACAAACAGAGAGTTCGTCGATTTGATTGAAATCGAGCTGGCTAAAAATGTTCTGCTAAAGCTTAATGAGATTTACAAAAGCCTATAGAAATCCAAAGTTCAGCTCACGATCTTGAATGTAGTTCTTTCCAAGTCTCAAAGCGATTTCAGCCTTCATGAGCTCTCTGCCCAGATAGCCAGCGTGGTCAAGCCTTGAAACCAGACCAAGCTTTAAAACTGTGTCGAGTATTTCTTTGGCAGTTTTTCCAGCAATTATCGCCTTTTCGTGCTTGCAAAAGATCTTCCCGTCTGCGATGAAGATTATAAAGTCCCCGCATGGATCTCGAATGAACTCATCGCTTTTCTTTGCTTCAAGGAATTCTTTTGACTTTTCGGCAGTCTCATACTTCACTTTTTCTTTCAAAACAAGCATCGAAATTCCAGCGTCTTTTGGTGGAGAACTTCTTATTTTTGCAATCTTTGCCAAATAGCTCGCTCTCTTAAGCTCTTTAACGCTTCCAGTAGTCTTTGGGCTCGCTTCTGTTGTGAAGAGCAGATTACAACCGATCTCTTCTGCAATGAAGGCAAGCAAAGCGTTAATACCAACGCTGTCCGCATCACTGAGCTCTGTAACATTGCCAACACCAAAGAGCAGTGGAGTTGCTTTGTCGAGTTTTCTAAACTCCAAATACCTTTCTATAGACTCTGCAACCTTAAGTGGAGGATCGAGTATCGGATCAGCGATCACCTTTTCAGTCTTTGCTCTTGCAAGCTCAATTAGTCTAAAGAGTTTCTCAAGATCCCTCTCAGCAACTACAACCGCCTGATCTTCAATCAAGTCAAGTATTTCAGTATTGGAGCTCGAAAGACTCATGATCATGTCGACTCCATGCTTCACCGCGATCTCAATGGCTTTGGGGCTAAAGGTGTCAACGCTTATCGGCACTTTTGAATGATCCACTGCAATCTTGATTGCCTTGCTTACAAGTTCACTCTCAAATACAATTGGAATTCCGAGATCCACGATGTCTGCACCACTTTCAACGTAGTAATCAATTCTCTCCCTGAGATCTTCAAGTTTCAGCCTGTGGATCTCAGCAACGATCTTCATTCTGCTGTTTCCACCAATCTTCACATTACCTATTTTGAAAGTATGATCTTTTTCGAGCTCATCAACCGCCTTGATTGCTTCTTCAGCCCTCTTGCCCTCAATTAGTCTGCAGGCGGGAATTTTATGCGAGAACTCGATTTTATCAACGTAATTCACCACCTCTCGCAGATCGTATGCATGCAGGGGACCAAGACGAACTTTAACGCCTTTTCTACGCTCAAATTCCGCCCAGTTGCAGTCTGCAGTCAGTCCAGGAACTAAAACAAGATCGTAGCCCTCAAGTGGTGCCTTTTCAAGTAGCTCTGGGGTTATGAATGCTGCAACGTCTATGTCGCAAATGTAAACATCAGTATTTGGCGAAGAACTGCGAACGAGGCTTTCAGCAAGTTTTCCAGTAACAACAAGCACATTCATAATATCCCATTGAATAAAAAGCAGAGAATTTTCTCCAACTCTTCACGTCGAAAATTTCTGCTAATCCTTATAAAATTGCCATCAAAAGCGATGGAGCCATTCTTGAACCTATAGGCATTCTTAAATGGATAGATCTTACACTTTTGCCCGCCCAATTTTTCAAGGTCTTTGGTTGGAATCTTAAAATCCAGTTTTAGTGTGAACGACAGATCGTCGCCAACCGCAACAACCCCTTCAAATTCTCTTCTCAAAACACTTTGAAGCTCCCAAGGCTTCCATTTTTTCGAATTTGCTAAATCGTATAGCTTTAAGATTAAATCTTTCGTAGTTTTTTCACCTCTTCAACGATTTTCGGCAAAATTTCTCCAACTTTTCCTTTTATGATATAGTCCGAAACACCTTCGTGAGTGAGCGGTGTTTCTTCGAAGTTCACTTCTATAACCTTTGCTCCATGCCTTTTAGCAACCCGCGGAAGCTCTGCAGCGGGATAAACGACCGCAGAAGTTCCGCAGACGAGCATTAAATCGCATTTCATCGCTTCTTCAAAGCTAAGCTCGTAAACATCTCTTGGAATTGGCTCAGTGAAGTAAACGACGTCCATTTTTAGCGGGCTTCCGCATTCTTTGCACATCGGGATTCTTCTATCTTCGAGATCTTTTGAAAATTCTTCTCTTGGAAATCTACAACCACAGTAAATGCATCTCAACTTTGAAATGCTACCATGGAATTCTAAAACTTTTTTGCTTCCTGCCTTCTGGTGAAGCCCATCGATATTCTGCGTTATCACAGCCTTAATTAGCCCCATTTCTTCGAGTTCAGCCAAGGCGTAATGAGCGGGATTTGGCTGGGCTTTTTCGAGAATGCTGTAAAAAGGAGATCTGAGAGCTTCATCCCAGTATTCCTTTGGGCTTCTCAGAAATTTGCCAAAGATCTCATAGGATCTCCTTTCCGCCTCAGGATCTCTTGTCCAGATCCCAGAAGGTCCTCTGAAGTCAGGAATACCGCTCTCAGTCGATATCCCAGCTCCGGTGAATGCAATAGCATATTTAGCATTGACAAGATCTTCTGCGGCTCTCTTTATCAGATCCATATTTACTTCTCGAAGATCAAATTTATTACTTTAACGCATAGTAGACATAATGATCTGCAAAAGATGCGCCGAAAGGCTAAAAATTTTTCCAGCAGGAAGCGAAAGCTGTTCATTTTGTGGTGGTATTTTTGAGAAAATCGACGATATCTCAGAGGAGATCTCAAAAAAGCTTGATTTCGAGTTTGAAAGCTTTCAAGTCGGTATAAGGAGTGAAGGTAGCTTTAGAGCTTTGCAGGAATTTTTTGAGCTTATAGGAATTGATTACGACCTCAAATCGGAGATAAAGAATGAACTGCAGTCAAAACTAAAGTCGATAACTGGTAAAAGGCTCTCTATTGATCCTGACGTTCTTATAATTTTCAATCCAGAAGATTTAAGCTTTCAAATAAATATTAAGCCAATATATATTTACGGGAGATATATAAAGAGGATAAGAAACATTTCTCAGACAAGATGGCTTTGTGGAAAATGCAAAGGCGTGGGATGCGAGATCTGCAATTATACAGGCAAAAGATATCTTTATTCCGTTGAAGAATTAATTTCAACTCCCGCAATTGAGCTCTTCGATGCAAGAGATGCGGTTCTTCATGGATCTGGCAGAGAAGACGTGGACGCAAGAATGCTTGGCAATGGAAGACCTTTTGTTCTTGAGATCATCGAACCAAAGAAGAGAAGGGTTGATTTGAGCGAGCTGGAGAGAAGAATAAACGAGTTCTCAAAAGGAAAGGTTGGAGTTAAGCAATTGAGCTATGCAAATTCTGAAGACGTTGAAAGAGTTAAGGAAGAAAGATTTAGGAAAGTCTATAGAGCAAAAGTCGTTTTTGATAGAGAAGTGAGCAAAGAAGAGCTTGAGAGAGCACTTAATGAGCTTATTGGTGAAATAAGGCAAAAAACTCCAGAGAGAGTTCTTCATAGAAGAGCGGACAAACTAAGAATCAGAAGGCTTTATAAGGCTGAAATTTTAGCCCATTTTGGCAAAATTGCAGTTCTAAAATTCGAAGCTGAGGCAGGACTTTATATAAAGGAGCTCGTAAGCGGAGATTCTGGCAGGACTGAGCCAAGCCTGTCAAAGAATTTCAAGGCTTTTGTTGAAAAACTCGACGTGATCGATGTTTTGGAGTCGGAAAAATAAGAAGATATATATGCTCAAAATAGGGATAATTTGATGCAAAATAAAACCGATAATAATATCCTCATCACGCTAATTGGACTATGGATTGCTATTTTAGGGATTTGGGCTTTTATATACTTTTCACGCCCCAACATGAATTTTGATGTTGAAGATGTCTTTATTGAGGGGCTTCTGTTCATACTCGCACTTTTTCTGCTTTTCTTAATTCGGAATTTCAAGCCATTAATTCTTGGCTGGGGGATTTTCACTCTTGCACTTGGCATCGACTTGCTTGATGAGTTCATTCTTGATCCAGAATTTTTTGGAACTTTCGTTGAGGGCATTCTTAAGGCATCTGGCTTAATACTGCTATTTGCTGGAGGAATTAAATTCGTTGGTAAACTTCAGGAAAGAGGGGCTACTGCGGAAGAGAACCTTGAATGGTTCAGAAAGCTTGTCGATCTAACACCTGTGCCTTGTATCGTTTACACCGAAGGAAAATTTGTTTACGTTAACAAAGCTGTGGAAGAAGCAACAGGCTACACGAAGGATGAACTTTTGCGCGGAATTTTCTGGGAGCTCTTTGATGAAGAAGAAAAGGAAAAGATGAGAGAAGTAATGAGAAAAAGGCTATCTGGAGAGCCAGTCGAGCCATATTTGCTCAGAGTGAAGCGAAAAGATGGAAGTTACCGAATACTAAAAGCCTTTGGAGTCTCGGATATCTGGCAAGGAAAAAGATTCGGAATTGTAGCATTTGCAGACGTTACACAACTTGAAGAAGAGAGAAAGAGAAACGAAGAGCTTTCAAGAATGATCTCGCTCATAAATAGAATTCTTCGCCATGACACGCTGAATGCTCTCACGACCGCTCTTACATACATGGAAATTTACAAAGACACGGGAGAAGAGACGTTCTGCCATAATGTAAGATCACAGATCGAAAGGGCGGTTAATATCGTAAAGAACCTTAAAAACTTTGAAGAAGTCGTTAAATTGGGAGAACTCAAGATAATGAGCGTTAAAAGCGTGGCTGAAGAAGTGGCGAAAGGTTTTGGCATTCCGATCAGCATTGAAGGGGACTGTGAAGTCGTCGCAGATGATGGTCTTAGAGTGATATTCGAGAACATTTTCCAGAATGCGGTTCAGCATGCTGAGACAGAGCGAGTGGAAGTGAAAATAAAGAAGTCTGGAACTTACGCTGAGATCAGAATTGCAGACTTTGGCAAGGGTATTCCAGATGAAGTCAAGCCTCGAATTTTTGAAGAGGGCTTTACCTATGGTGAAAAAGCCTCCACAGGCTTGGGGCTTTACATAGTCAAGAGACTTGTTGAAAGATATTCTGGAGAGATCAAGGTTGAAGATAATAAGCCAAAAGGAACAGTTTTTGTTATAAGGCTAAGGGCGGTTGAAAAATAAGCAAACCAAAACTTTGATAAATCGAAAGTCCAAAGACTTTTGAAGCCCCGTGGGGTAGCGGTCAATCCTGCGGGACTCTGGATTCCGCGACGCCGGTTCGAATCCGGCCGGGGCTACTTATTTGATTTTTTGGAACTTTGGCAAGAGTCTACTACTAACCAAAATCGTGGTGATTTTCTTGAGAACTAAATAAAACCATTCTCCCTATACCAATCAACAGTCTCTTTCAATCCAGTCTTTAAATCGTATTTTGGTCTGTATCCAAGCTCTCTTTTTGCCTTCTCTATCGAGTAAGCTCTATCTTTGGTTATGGAATCCACAGTTTTTACATGCCACATGAAGTTCTCTCTTCCAAGAATTCTGTTTGCCAATTCGACTGGGAAGATCATAGCCTTCGCCATAAAAACTGGTATATGGAATTTCGGTGCCTCTCTTCCTAAAATTTCTGCAAGGATCCTGTAAACTTGGTTGTAGGTGTAAGCTTTATCCTCGCTTATAATATAAGTCTGATTTACCGAATTTTGTTTTTCAATTGCTAATAGGAAGCCATTTACGACATCGGAAACATGAACAAACTGAATTAAATTCTCACCGCTCGAGACGATGAACTTTGTTGCGAGAGAATTTTTTGCAAACGATGTTATGAACCAGTAGGAAACGTCATCGACATTGTATGGACCATATATTCCAGAAGGTCTTAGAATTGTAAACTCAATGCCCTTGCTTGCATAACTCCTCACAAGTTGCTCTGCTTTTAGCTTTGACTTCCCATATTCGTATTCTGGATTGGGTGGCATGCTCTCATCTGCTGGAGGATTTTTTACGGGTCCTATGACTTCGGTAGTGCTACAGTAAATAAAGCGTTTAACTCCATTTTTTAGCACCGCTTCAAGCAAATTCTTCGTCCCCTCAACGTTTATCTTCTGGTAAAGCTCCTTTTTGCCATAGAAGGTGTAGTATGCTCCAAGATGAATTACTATATCGACGCCTTTGGTAGCTTCTTTCAGAGATTCGTAGTCCAACAAATCCGCATATCTCTTATCAATTCCCTCAAGTCGCGACGTATCGCTGGTTTTTCGAACCATGGCAAAAACATTGTATCCTTCATCAGCCAATTTTCTCGTTAGATGTCCACCAAGAAATCCAGAAGCCCCAGTAACGAGAATTTTCTCCATAAAGCTACACCATTGTCTTTTCTCTATAATAAACAGGCTTTGTAAAGGCTCGGGGAAATAGAATACCATCGTATGGCTCTAATGGACTTCTCATGAACATGTCCTCTATTGGAACTATTCGATGAACCGAGCTTGCAAGCTCCTCTAATAGGGAATTTTTAACTTCAGGTTTAACCGCAATACCAACTGTCTGGACTCCATCAACGCCACTGTAGGATCGAAGTTTTGGTATTTTCCTCACCCATTCCACAATTTCGAAATAATCGTCAAGAAGGACCATTTCAATGAATCTTCTACGCACAAATATAGAGAATTCCGGATATAAATCGAAGTGATCTTCAAAAAGACTCGTTTTCTTTGATAAAACTACAGTCCAAGGGTTTTCTGGGGTTTTTGAAGATTCCAAAAATGCCCCCTTGAAAATTAACGCCCTTTTTACTTTTTGAAGCAGGTAGATATATGAGTCACTTGCCTTCATAGGCAACTCCATGCCGATTCTGTCGAGATTTTTAGCCAGAAGCCTTAAAAAGTCTTTTGCATTTTCGTATTTTCCTACAAGAAAAGCAACTGTTGGAGAACTGCAAAGTTGCTGATCGTATAACACCACATTTTTAGCCAAAGCTTCTGCAGTTTTTTCATTGAAGTTGTCTTCATCAATCACAGCAACTCCCGTCAATGGACCGTTTATGAGAATCTCTGGACGATTTGGATTTTTTGCTACAAGCTGACAGATCTGGTCTCTCGCCTCCCCCGCGCCCCAAAAGTTAACCACTCCTAACTTAGCCTCAGTTAGGAGATAATTCAAAGACTCGCTGTTGTGCGTGAAATAGCTCAAAACAAATGCTTGGAGCATTTTGCTTGCAAATTCTGTCTCTAATTCTTTCAAATAGGAAAAAACGGAGAAAATCACTTCATAGTTAACAACCGACGGTTTCAGGATTGTAAAATTACCCGTTAGAAGGGAAATCACTGTGGGTATTAAGGCGGGAATCGAGGAGTTTCCAGATCCAATTATAAAGACTGGTCCTTTTGGTAAATATCGAATGTATTCCCCATCTTCTATTTGAAAAAAGGATTCAAGAGCCTTTAATTCGGTGCCAAAAGATGCTTCAATATTCTTTTTTAGCGCCTTATAATCAAAAACTGAGGGAATTAAGGAGAACTCAAATTCCACCATTTTCTCGCTGTATCCCGTTAGAGCGGAAGTTCTGCTTATCAGAGGTTTCAAAGAGCCTTGCTCAAGTTTTTCAAGCCAAATTTTTCCCAACTCAGAAATCGTTCTAAGCCTATCCTCTATTGGAGTTCTGGATAGCAAATTTTGGATTTTCCCGCTCCCAGAAATCAAACTTTGCAGAGCTTTTTTGCTTACTTCCAATGTCTTTGCTCCATTTACCTCTTTCTCTATAAAATCAGAATTCTCTGGAACAAGTGGCTTCAACATTTTACTCCCTCTTCATCATCTCTTCCAGTGTTCCGCCACATGCTCTCTGCAAACTCCAGCCTTCCTCAACCGTTAGTCTTCTTACGTAAACAAATTCCTTGCCATAGTAGCAATTCGAATCATGTGTCCTCATTATATCTCCTGGATAAAATACCTCAAGCCAAGAAGTTACAAATGGATTGAATATTCCCAAAATGCCCTCTTTTCTATCCTCTTCCATGTAATCGTAAGTTTTCGGGTCGAGCAAGAATACTTGCGAGAGAGGGTGAGGAACTTTGTCCATATATCCGAATCTGTCTATCAAAGCGGTTAAAGTCTCCGTCATGCCCAATACATCCATGAACGGGGTTGGCACATCCTTTCCATCTCTATCTTTGGCTTTGAAGAATTTTCTTGAAACTTCCACTATTTCTCCATAAGGAGGTAGTTCATAGCCCTTAGATCCACCGCCCGTGACAATCACTCCGCCCTTTCCAAGATTGGCGGGTGGTGCACCAGATAAAAGCTTATAAACAATTCTGCGGAGAACTCCCATGTTTTGGAATCTCTGAGAGAGGAGGTAAACTCCTGCTGGGGCTGTGAAAAACAATTTTGGCTCTTCTTTGCTTTTTAAGAATTTCAATATATTTTCCCTATCTGGTTCGAGCTTCTGCCATGCACTTTCGCTTCCATCGATCAATTTCATTCCGTAAAAAAGCGGTATTTTCTTGTTTTCGAGAGTCAAATCGACGAAAGCGACAAAGCTGAGCCTATCTCTAAGCTCTGGAGAAGCAAGAAATAATGCTACACCCTTTCCTTCTTCCAAAACATCTCCATATACATACTCAAAAAGATCCGTGTTGGCTTTTATCATTATAGCCAAATCCAATGGGCTTCTGTAGATCTTAACTGGGTTGCTTTTGGTGGTGCCACTCGAGAAGAAGTATTTGCCCCCGCTCTCGACGTCTTTGATCAGGAATTGCTTTTGTCCCTCTCCACGGAGGATGTCTGAAGGAACCGCAAGTTTAGCTAAATCTTGAAATTCAGCATTCTTTGGATTTAGATCGAGGCGTTCAAAAAGCTGGGCATAGTAATCGCTATGCCTACTAAAGAAGTCTAAGCATTCTCGAAGTAATTTTCTTCGAAGCTCAAGAAGTGCGTCTGGGGATTTTTTAAACAGAGAAGTGTCATCTATTAGCTTCCATATTTTCGAAACGTAAGGATCGTCGAGAAGTTTTGATTTACTTGCTAACTTGAGTATATCCGAACATTTCATGATCTCTCCTCAGAAGGGGCACGCCATATGACTTAAAAAAGTTACGTGAAAGACTTTATTACCACTCATAACCGAAAAACTTCGTGCTCGAAGATCTTTTCTGTCCCAAGTGCAAGAGGCTCAAGAAGAGGTGTATTTGCGGAGGCACGGTGAGGGACAGAAATCTGGAATTGCTGAAGAGGAATTATAAGGAATTTTTGAAGCCAATTTTTGATTGCAATGATCCGATCGTTTTTTACGATGTTTTCCAGCCATTCGACGAAGTCCCAACTGAACCCATTGAGTTTTTACCGATAGCATTGCAGAAAGCACTCAAGAGCAGGGGAATTGAAAAGCTTTATCCTTTCCAGAAAAAAGCTATAGAACTGCTCAGAAATGGTAAAAATGTCGTAATCACCGCTCCAACTGGTTTCGGAAAAACTGAAGCCTTCACGATTCCGATGCTTGAAAGAGTTTCTGAAGGCAAGGCAATGGTCTTTTATCCTACAAAAGCCCTTGCCAGGGATCAGGAGCTGAAGATAAAACACTACGCAGAAAGCGTTGGACTGAAGGCTGTGCGATTCGACGGAGACTCAACTCCAGAAGAGAGAAGAGCGGTTCTCAGCGGTTCAGCTGACATCGTGCTTACAAATCCTGACATGGTTGATTTTCATCTCCGCAACACTCCCGCATTTCGCTCCTTTGCAAGGCAAATTGTATTCGTTGCGGTTGACGAGCTTCACGTCTACACAGGCTTTTTTGGCTCAAACATGCATTATTTGATTAAAAGGCTGTCAAGATTTGCAGATTTTCAGATTGCCTGCGCTTCTGCAACGCTTTCCAATGCAAAAGAATTTGCAGAAGAGCTTTTTGAGAGGGAATTCATTCATGTTCATGGAGAGCACAGAAAAACTCCATTGAACTTCATAATGCGGGAATGCGGTAGCGTATATTCCGCAATTCTCGATATAGTTCGTTCTTATCCTCATAAGAAGATTTTGATCTTTGGAAACAGCTACAAGACTGTGGAGACAATAAACTGGATGCTGAGAAAAGCGGGAATCAACTCAGCGGTTCATAAAAGTGGTTTAACGAAAGATGCCCGAGACAATGTCGAGAAAGATTTTAGGGATGGGAAGCTAAAGGTGGTTGTTGCAACGCCAACGCTTGAGCTTGGCATAGACATTGGAGATGTCGATATTGTGCTTTCAGAACTCGTCCCTTATGCTCAATTTTTGCAGAGAATTGGTAGGGCGGGGAGAAGGGGGCAGGAAAGCATCGGAGTGCTTTTGCTACGCTCAGATGATCCGATTTCGAGTTTTTACAAAAGTAATCCTAAGGACTACTTCCTAAATGAGGCAAATGGCTACGTTGAGAAGAAGAACGAGGAGGTTATGAAGTTTCAGACTCTCTCGATGATCGTAGAGAAGCCAACTAAAGCTGAAGAGATCGATCAAACCCTATTGAAATATCTGATCTCTGAAGGCTATGTTAAGCTTGGAAATTATCTTTCGGTAACAGAAAAAGGTCATAGCTTCATTCGAAGTTTTTCAATGCGTGGAATTGGCGATAGGGTGAAGATGATCTGCGAGGGCAAAGATCTTGGCGAGAGGGTTTTGCCAATAGCGATCAAAGAACTTTATCCAAATGCACTCATAATCCACGATGGCAGAAAGTATAGATCAAAGTCTCTGAACTTGGCAGAGCTTTACGCTGAGCTTGAGCCTGCTGAAGGCGAAGAAATAACGGATCCACTTTACAACTCGATTCCGAGAATTATTCAGATCGAAGAAAGCATAAAAGAGCCTGTAAACGCTATCTATACGACACTTGAAGTAACGATCTCTGTTTACGGATACATAAAGCGTGATCTGTTCAAAGAGAAAAAGAGCGTTTATTACCTTGATGAGCCGGTGGAGTATTCCTATAGGACGAAAGGTTTCGTCTTTTCATGTCCCTTCCCGGAATTCGAAGAGCAAGAAGATTTCTTCGCGGGGAGCTTTCATGCTCTTGAGCACGTGCTCATTGAGTCAAGCAACGCTTTAACGGGAGGCGGTAGCAGAGAAATGGGTGGCATTTCAACTCCAGAAGGGGATATTTTTGTCTATGATGCCACCATTGGAGGCAATGGACTGAGCAAACTCCTATTCAGAAAGCTTAAAAGGGGTTTTGAGATTGCACTTCAGATTCTCGAGAATTGTGAGTGCAAACGTGTTGATGGATGCCCAAGATGCACCTATAGCTACCAGTGCGGTAATAACAACAAGCCTTTGAACAAAAATGGTGCTAAAGAGGCGATCAAGCTTATACTCAGCGGAGAGAGAAGGGAAACAAACTGGAAAAAATATATGGAATCTGCGGATTTTCGCTACTTCCCCTAATGTTCTGCAATCGCAATTCCCTTAACCGCCTGACAAACTCTTTCAAGTTCTTCTTCTCTGCCAATAGCTTTCATTATGCCATAGCAGAGCTTCATTATGGCATCTCTATGCTCAACCTTCTGCCTGAAAATCTGCACGGGCAGGATTTTCATCGAATCGTATTCGTGGAAATACTCGTTTTCGATGCCAACCGACTCGAAAAACTTTTTTATCTGAAACAGAAGAAGATGGAGATGCACAATCTCTTCCTTTCCAAATTGCCCGGACATATTGTGATGTCTATTTTTAATATATAAAACTATCGTTTGATAAGTTTTTAAAAAGCTTTTTAAGCCGAACAAAGGAATCTAAACTATTAATTCGAGCTATTGGAGCGCTAAAATGGCTAAGATTCCCAAAATTAGCACTATAACTGGTTTTAGTAATATCAAGTAACACTTATACATGTCAGCTTTAAAAAATTGAACCGTAAGGGCAAAGCAGAGATGAAAAGGCGAAAGTATAACACCTACGAATCCGCCAAGAACTAAAAGCATTAGATTGCTCGGCTCTCCAACTGATCCAAGAAAAACTGGCAAAACAATCGAAGAATAACTTAGCTCTATGCCAGTTGAAAAGCCCACGAGAAAAGCCAACAAGAACAGGATTATGGGAGTTGGTAAATTCGACAACTCATTGGAGATCTGCTGGGCGAGATTGCTAATTTCTATTATGTTTTTGTATCCCATAACCGCAAAAACAAGGATTATGAGTCTCAGATCGAGTGCTTTGGCAACGAACATTTTTAGATCCGAAAAATCTGGTCTTTTATCGAGTAAAAGCAGTGCAATTGCCAATGCAACTCCGAGAATAAGATTTCTCGTGGCTAAATAAATCGCTATTAGGGTCAGAATTGGGTATAGCGCTAAAATACCGTCTCTCAAATTTTTCGGTTTGAATGAAACTTTGAGCCCGTTTAAAAGTATAAATCCCGCAAAAAACGAAAAAAGAGAGATTGGAAAAACAATAGAAGCATAGTAGCCGTAATCCTTTCCCAAAACTGCCAATGTTATAATGACTGATGGATACAGTGGCCATATAGTAGTCCAGACGTGCCTAAACCAGTAATTGATAACTGTGAGCCTTTCTGCAGAAATTTTATCACTTTTTAGCATCGGTAAAAGCATCGTTGCTGAGACAAGAGCTCCAGCGGGCATAGGAATCAGTCCCACGATAAGAGGGATCAAAGCCAAGCTCAGGGCACCGAAAGAGGAGCTGAATGAGTTAGATAATCTCTCCAGAAAGCCAAAATGATCCATCGATTGAGCCAAAAAGTATGTTAGGATTAGCAAAATCAGGACTTCAAAGCTTTGGAGCTGAAAGTAACTCTGAAACAGGTCTATCGATAACCCAACAGTCGAGAAGCCAAGAAAAAGCGAAGCAACTAACAATGCAGAACCTATTCCAAGTTTTCTCGCAAGAATCAAGGCTATTAAAACCGAGAATAAGAGTGTGATTAGCATCCAAAAAATCAGACGAGAAATCTAACCATTCCAGTTCTCCAAACTTTCTCAGCGTCATCCAGATCGCACGAAAAGCTTCCAAAGTCAAGCTTATTCCCTTCACTGTAGCCCAAGTGCTCTGCTTTAAGCCCTTTACCCCTTAGAAAATCAAGATAGCTTTCCAGATCTTTTTCGTCGATCTCAACAAGCCATCTCGTGTTTGACTCCGAGAAAAGCTCAATGAAGTTTAGTTTCCTGATGGCTTTAAATCCGATCCCCAGTCCAAAGCTCATCTCTGCAATAGCAACCGCAATTCCTCCTTCAGAAACATCATGGCAGGCTTTAACGTCGAATTTATTGAAGGAGTCGAGCAGAGCGTTTGAGTAAGCTTTCAAGCTCTCAGGTGAAGTTTTCGGAACATTGTAGCTCTCGAATCCCATAACTTTTGAATAAAGGCTTCCTCCAAACTCTTTCTTTGTTTCACCCACAAGAACAACCGCTCCACCCTTGAAGAAGCTATCCTTAACCTTTCTAATGTCATCAACTATTCCCACACCTAAAAGCGTTGGAGTAGGAGGAATTGCTGAAAACTTGGTTTCGTTGTAAAAACTCACATTTCCGCTAACGCATGGCAATCCAAAATTCTTTGCCATCCATCCCAAGGCTTTGACGCTCTCAACAAATTCCCACATCCTGTCTGGCTTTTCTGGGTTTCCAAAGTTCAGACAATCAACGTAGCTGTGCGGTTTTGAATTTACTGCAACAAGGTTTCTTATGAGCTCGTCAAATGCACTCGCTGTGCCCCAGTAAGGATCTGCTTTTGTCAGCCATGGGTTTATCGCTACCGCAATCGAGAGGCCGCGGTTCGACTTCGTTGGCTTCATGACTGCAGCATCTCCATGGGTTTCAAAGTTAACTCTGCCCTGCAAAGGCTTAAGCACTGTGCAAGCCCGAACTTCGTGATCGTATTGCCTTATAATCCAGTCCTTGCACGCTACATTCGGATGTGAGAGCATTTTTATAAAAACACTACGATAGTCCCTTGGTTCAGGAATTTCTGGCTCGATCTTTGGCATAGGCTTTGCAGTGTGAGTTCTGCAATACTCCACAGCCCCTACGATGAATTCGATCTCCATCTCGTAGATCTTGTAACCCTTGTAGAATATGCGAAGCATTTTATCTTCAGTAGTTTTTCCTATGACCGATGCAGGTAGATCCCACTTCTGAAATACGTAGAGCACTTCATCGACCTTCTCTGGTTTTACCGTGAGCATCATTCTTTCTTGGCTTTCAGAAACCCATATTTCCCAAGGAGCCATGCCCTCTTCTTTAAGCGGAACCTTATCAAGATGGATCTCTGCACCGAATCCAGCTGAAAAAGCCATTTCTCCGACTACACAACTCAATCCTCCGCCACCAAGATCCTTCAGCCCAGTTATAAGCCCCTTCTCAACGACTTCGAGACAGGCATGGATCAAAGGCTCTTTAATTATCGGATTACCAAGCTGAACCGCACTTCTTTCCTCCTCGCTTTCTTCGCTAAGCTCTGCTGAGGCAAAGGTGACGCCATGGATTCCATCTCTACCTGTTTTTCCACCAACAAGAACAAAAAGATCTCCAACATTTCCCGCTTTGCTTGGAACAATTTTGTCCTTTTTAGCAATGCCAACACAGCCCACATTTACGATGCAGTTGGTTAAATATGCCTCATCAAAGAAAACCATTCCTGAAACCGTGGGAATGCCAACCCGGTTTCCGTAATCCCTTATACCAGAAACAACCCCGCTGAGCAGATACTGTGGGTGTCTTACACCTTTGGGCAGTTTCTCGTATGGTGTATCGAGATTAGCAAAGAACAGCGGATCAATCAAGGCTATTGGCTGTGCACCCATACAAAGAACATCTCTAATTATACCACCAATCCCAGTAGCAGCACCTCCATATGGCTCTATAGCTGAGGGATGATTATGACTTTCGATCTTTATCACATAGGCATACTCTTCGTCGAATTCAACAACTCCCGCATCTTCCTTGATTGCAGAAATCACGTATGGATAACGTGAGTAATCGTCGACCAAAAACTGCTTCAGGAAATACTTTGAGCTTTTATAACAGCAATGCTCACTCCATGCCTGCCCAAGAGATTGCAATTCGATATCATAAGGATTTCTGCCCTTTCTTTTAAAGTATTCTCTGATGAGCTTCATTTCCTCCAGATTCAGCCCTAAACCCATCTTTTCGCTTATCTCAACAAGCTCTTCATCCTTTGCCTTGATTAATTCAACCTCGTAAAGCTCAAATGGAACATCGACTTTTTTAAACATCAAATCACCCGATCCAGTTAATCCTGAACTTCTGGATTACGGGATTTGCAAGGAGCTTTTCGCACATTTCTCTTATTTCCTTTTCAGCTTCTTCCTTATTTTTTGCATCGATCTCTATTCGAAACACCTTTACGGTTGAAACCTTTTTAACCCTCTTAAATCCGAGCAATCGCAAAGCTTTGAGAGTTGATTCGCCTTCTGGATCTGCAACACCTTCTTTCAGCTCGATGTAAACGTCAGCAATCATAGAATTGCATTCAGCTCTCAGATTAAAAACTTAGTGAAAAATGAAATTTCAGGCTTTTGTGTTTCGTGAGTCCACTGCTACTTTAGGGTTAGGAAATCTCATTGCTATCGTATCTGAATCGATAAGTTCAACTCTGCCACGATACTTTTCCACGAGTTTTTTCACTATGAATAGTCCAACCCCCGAACCTCCTTCTGTGTAAATTTCCTTGAATACCTTCTCTCTTACAGTCTTCGAAAAACCTTTACCGTTGTCGCAAACCTCTATTAAGATTTCATCATTTTTTAAAACCTCTACAACAACTTTGCTGGCTTTTCCATGTCTTATCGCATTCTCAATCAAATTGCTAAAAACCACATAGATGCCCTCATCAGCTAATACTTCAGCATCACCCCTTGTTTCAATCTGGATCGGGAATTTGTCCCGTAATTTTTCGATAACCTCTCCGATGCGCATCGCCTTCAATTCTCCGCCTTCAAGCTTTTTTATAATACTAATAATATCCATCGCTCTATCAAGCTGTTTTTCTGCTCTTTCGAGGTTCTCCAAGCTCATCTCGGTTTTGCAAGCGTCAATATGCATACTCAAAGTTGTAAGAATGTTTGCGAGATCGTGCCTCAGAATCCTGAGTAAGAATCTGATCTCTTCCTCATCCTTTGCAACTCTCTGTAGCATAGAGGTTATACTTTCAGCAAGATTTTCCAGTTCTTCAACCCCTTTCAACTCAATCTTATCTCCTGGTTTGGCACTGCTAACAAATTTATCGAGTTTTAAAATTCTCGATATCAGAGATCTGTCCACAGCAAAGATTGCGATTAGATAAAAAGAGAAAGTAATAACAGAGAAGGAGAAAATAAAAAGAAGGATGTTTTGAATATGAGCCGAGTAGTATGGATTTAGTGTTTCGATTTCGAGATCTATCTCTCTTCCGAGTATATCTCTAAGTGTAAATTTTGCAGTGATAACCTTTCCATAGCTTTCGGGAATATTTTGCCCGATAAGGACTCGTGCATTAAGAACTCCTCCGATTTCGCTCATCCATTTTTCGTCAAATATTCTACCCACTAAAAGATAGCCTCTTGGTTCTCCACTTAAGTCGCTCTTTAAAATTGGTTTCGAGGATATGGCAACGATACTGCCATCAAATTCTAAAAAACCCGTTTTGTTTATCAATTCACGGCTAAAAAACAATCGAGGAATTTCCTTTTCTTCCCAGTTTGCATCGTAGAACTTTGAATAAACAACACTTCCATTATCATCGAAAAAGACCATTAGATTTATTCTCGAGTTTCTAAAACCGCTTTCACCAAGGTTGGAGATTATATACTCTTGATCTTTGCTCTTAATGAATTCATACGTATCGTCCCAAAAAGCCCAGTCCATGTCAAGAATTTTATTTAAAATTTCTATTTTTTCTTTTGCATAAATTTTTGCAAGATTTTCCGTTGAATCTCTCTATTGAAATTGTGGAATAGCTCAGAACCAGAAACAACAACAGAGCGACTGGAATCGCGATGATGAATAGTTTCTCCCTCGCTTTCATAAAGACTAACTTCTTGGTAACTCAAGAGTAAAAAATTTTGCTAAAAAGAACGATTACTTATCTAAGTGATTTGATCTTCTATGATTGCATACGGGACAAAAAGGATGAGGCTCGAGCGAACACCTGAAATAGAGTTTATTTAATACTCTAAAACCCAAATCCTGGTTTTTAGATACTAAAAATGATACTGAGTTTAAGAATGTCGAATTGCTAAACTGCTAAACTCGAAAGTATTTTTAACCCCAAGACAGCAAGACAGCATGTCGGGCCGGTAGCTCAGCTGGTAGAGCGCCGTCTTGGCATGGCGGAGGCCTGGGGTTCAAATCCCCACCGGTCCATGATTCGTGGCATTCCGATATTTTCGAACGACAAACGTTAAAAACTACATTATTCCGGCCTTCTCAAAGCATCCTCAATTCTTGAAATCCTCGAATTTATTTCCTTAAGGTTTGTTTCCAGATAATCCCTGAAATCAGATCTCAGTATTTCAAGCTTCTCATTCGTCTCATCGAGCTTCTTTCCGAGTTCCTCCCTTGTCTGATCCACTTTCCTTCCCACTTCCTCTATTTTCCTTCCGAGTTCCTCTCTTGTCTGATCAACTTTCTTTCCAACTTCCTCTATTTTCTTAATCGTCTCGTCCTGTTTTTGCAGCATCAAATCCTGCCTTTCAAGCATCTTAACTCCAACCTGGACAATCTTCGAAAGCTGCGAAGTGTTGAAGCTCGCTCTGCACTTCTCAATGTCTCTAACTCTGCCTTTGAACTCCTCAACGCTTATCTCCTCTACCACAGCCATTTCTGGTTTATTGCTTTTCACGAATTCAACGAACTGCTCCAGCTGCTCCTTTTCGCCGTCAATGAGAACGATTAAAGCTTCTTTCCCATCGATTTTAACATTTCTTACATCGAAGCATGGGATGAAAAGCGAATCGGCTTCTTCAAGAAGAAACAGGCGATAGCCAACGTCGTGAACCCTGCCCCTGATTGTGATCCTGATCGCCATAAAAGAATTTTTTATAAGTCTTTAAAACTCTTTCCATGAATATTTTAATTACCCGTGAAGATCATGGAACCGATCTTATGGTTAAACGTATTCCGTTCGCTTTCTTCATAACAGAACTTCACAAGCCAAGGATCTTTGTTGAACTGAGTCCACAAAGGAAAGTCCTTTTCCGGTTTCTGTCAAGCTCTGGCTTCCTACTTGTAGTAAAAGACAAGGCTTTCAGGTGTAAAGACATGGGTCTTATATACAATCGTATAAATGAATATGTAAGAGAAAGGTCGTTCCGGTATCTCTTCCCAGAGGGCTTGTAAGGTAGACAGAATCTTTTCTTCGAGAAGCCCTGAGATATAGAGCTGGACTGGTTGCTCTATTCGAGGATCATCAACTTGCTGGAGGGTGTATGGTTTTGGTTCGGTGGAGCCGTGAAGCTATAAAGATGATGCCGGATCCGATCTTTCAATGGCCTTTATATTGCGCCACCAGAAGGTTTGCCTTCTGAATTTAACCTCGCCTTTAGAATTAACCCAATCGTTCCTAAATCCTCTAATAGGTTCGCTTCTAAGGAGCCCTTGCTATTCAAGCTTACTCTACCTTTTCCTAACAGCATTGTAACATAGGCTTGGTTAAAGATTCTTTTAAGTTATCCAGAATAGTCTGAAATGCTAGGTCCCAATCCTCTAAGTTTCGCTCTCAAAGCAATCTAAGGGATTACTGTGACGAAAGTGAATTTGCGCTGATATCCCTGGGCGAGGAGGAGATAAAGTCGATGCCTAAAGGGTCAATATCAGCAATTCTGGAGCTTTTAGATCGAAAAGCGTAGAAAGTGTTCCAGTTCTCAAATACTTCACAGAAGATCTTTTGCCTGTAAAAAGCGACAGGAAGATAAAAGAGCTGCTTGAGATAAAACTTGAAAGTCTACGAGTATAGATTGAAAGCAAAAATGAGACGAGATTTTAACTACGACACACAATAGATTAATCCAAAAATAAACGAATTATTTAGCTCAAAAACTTCAGCAATATCGCCTTTTGCATATGCAATCTGTTCTCAGCTTGTTCGTAGATCACTGAATTTTTGCTTTCTATGACTTCATCCATGATCTCTTCTCCTCTGTGCACGGGCATGCAGTGCATAATTATGGGATCATTTGCTAATTTAACGATCTCCATCGAGATTTCGTAGCCCCTGAAATCCTTAAGTCTCTTCTCCTTCTCCGCTTCCTGCCCCATTGAAACCCATACGTCAGTGTAAAGGACATCAGCATTCTCAACAGCCTTTTTGGGATCTCTCTCGATCCTCACTTTACCGCCGATTTCCAGCGCTTTAGAGAGCAACGCGGGTTCATAGCCCTTTGGACATGCTACGACCATTTCAAGCCCAAGAATTGCTGAAAGCAGAATCAAAGAGTTGCAGACGTTGTTTCCATCTCCGAGCCAAGTGATCTTTGCGTTCAGACCTTTATGCTCATAAATCGTTAGCAAATCAGCAAGAACTTGACAAGGATGCTCCAAATTGCTCAAACCGTTTATTACGGGTATAGAAGAGAATTTAGCCAATTCAACAATTGTTTCATGCCTTCTTGCCCTGATCATGATCCCGTGGACATATCTGCTCATAACCCTTGCAGTGTCCTTTATCGGCTCCCCTCTGCCAAGCTGTAGATCATTCCAGTTCAAATAAAGCGCATTTCCGCCAAGTTCGAGCATTGCAACCTCAAAAGAGATCCTTGTCCTCGTTGATGGCAACTCAAAGAGCATTGCAAGAGTCTTGTTCTTCAGCTTCTCATCAAAAATCCCCTTCTTTCGATCATTCTTTAGCTTCACTGCAAGCTTCAGCAATTCAAGAATTTCCTCTTTGCTCAGATCTGCAATGGAGATCAAATGCCTCATGCCGAAACTTGGCTATTTGCTAATTAAACTTTCCGTTAGTGTAGGAACTGTGGCAGAGATAATTGCCAAAAAACTTTTGGCATTTGGAATTTAGTTCATTACTTGCTTAGGCTCAAAGTTTATCCTAAAGCTCAAAAAAGAATTTATAAAGCTACTCTATACCAGCAACGAGAGATATGGATGCGATGCTGATTCAGATTGTTTCGATTACTGGTCAGATCTTTGCGGTTCTGAACCCAGTAGGCGTAATTCCGACTTTTCTATCACTAACCGAAGGTATGAACCCCGCAAAAAGGCACCAGATCGTTAGAAGATCTATGTTGACAGTTTTAATGCTTGCGATCGTTCTTGCCATTGGTGGAAGCCTGATTCTCGATTTCTTCAGAGTCAGCATTTTTAGCCTGCAAATCGGTGGTGGAATTCTTTTAATGGTAATTGCAATAGATATGCTCAGTGGATTGCCAAGAACCAAAGCTGTAGAGAGCGAACAAGAGATTGCAATTGTGCCGATTGCAACACCGCTTCTCTTAGGCCCGGGAACGATGACAACTATTATCGTGCTATCAAAAACAGTTTCGATGCTCTCTCTGATTATAAGCGTCTTTATCGTTGTTTTGCTGGCTTATTTACTGCTTAGATACTCAGAACTTCTGATAAAAATCCTTGGAATAAACGGAATAAGAGCAATAAGTAGATTTATGACAATAATAATCGCCGCATTCGCAGCTCAGCTTCTCTATGGTGGTTTCACGGGCTGGATGAGTTCTTGGGGTCTTATTTAAGGGTGAACAGAACTTATCTACCAAAATCTTTCTTTTTTGTTTTCTCCTCATCTTTCTCCAACTTTTTTTCTTCCAGCATCTCTCTGTATTCGCCCTCGGTCATTTCAAGGATAAAACTTCCAATATAACCGCATTTCCTACAGCGGTATTTTCCAGTGTAGCCTCCAGTGTCGAGATCGATTTCGTTGGAATTACATATCGGGCAAACAAGCATTTTCTTCATGAGTAAACTTAACCCATGGGAAGATAAACCTAATCCCGAAATTATCCTTTCTAATCAGCATTTCTCCGCGGGTAGATCGTTCAGATCTCTTAAAAAAGTGCTATAGGTGAGAAAATTACGTATTTTAGGGTTCCATTCCTGAAAAGCTAATCACTCGAATTCAGAACCTTTATGCCTTTGACGATCAGCTTCAATGACTGCAAGCTCCGGAATTGCAGTCTTTACGGAAAGCTCAATCTTTTCCCATCCTCCTTCTTTCAGCAGAATCATTGCAAGTGCTGAAGCGTCAAGAACGGTCACGATCTTCCCTCACAGAAGATGCAGAAAAGCCCCGCTCAACTCCTTTTCTGTTGCTCAAAATCTCCATTGCCTCCTTTATGCTCTTTTCTCTTTCAAATTCGTTTATTCTCTGCATTATGAACTCCCTTATTTCCTAACTCCAGTTCATGTCCACACTTTTTACAATTTCTTTTCGAGTATTTAAAACGTTAAACTTTGCTTCCGTGCATCTAACCTTCGAAAATATGCCGGGGGCGGGATTCGAACCCGCGACCTACAGATTATGAGTCTGTCGCCCCAACCAGCTAGGCTACCCCGGCTTAAGTAAGCATGGACTTTCAACTTATAAAGATTTTTGATTTTACGGGATCTTAGGGAGACGATTTAAAGCAAAAAAGGAGTTCTAAAGAAGTTAAGCTATGTCCGAACAAATTTTATATTCCGCCCTTAAACTCCACTCATGGCTCGAAAACTTGAGAAGAGATCTGCAAGGATCCTTGCGTTAATACTCGCATTCATCATGCTCGGCTCTGTTTTCGCATACATGTCTGGCGGTTCAAAGGTTGAAAAAAGAGAAGTCAAGCTTTATATGGCGGATTTTAGGGAATGGGCTGATTTCGCCCCTGAAGGGGGGCTTTTTTACTACTTCAATCTTACCGAGTTAAACAATCTCATGAAGAAGCTTGGAAAAAATGATCCGCTTGTTAATTTCACTGAGATGGGTGCAAGTGATGCCCTCAGCACTGGTTACCTTCACAGCAGTATAGTTCAGTTCACGCATCCAATAAAGGAATTCGTTTATGCAAGCTATGGTGGTTATCCAGTTTATTTTATTGATGAGAATACCTCAAAGGTTTATTTTGCAAGTTCGGGTGAATACACCATCGGGAATTATAAAATGCAGGTTTCAAAATTCGGTGTGGCTATTATCACTGAAATCTCGCCACTTATAGTTGGGCATTATTCTCTCGTAGCAGAAATAGCAGAAAATGCCACAACAGGCAATAAAACTGGAATCAGCAATTACCTCTCAAAGCTCAACGAGACCTATGCCTTTGCATTCTTCACCCATGGAGACCTTGCTGGACAGATTTTCAGGATGAATCAGACAAACGAGAGCATTGTAGACTTCTTCTTCCAGGGCTTCAGATATAACTTCACATCACAGCAATACGAGAAGGTCTGGGGAGCGCACTTCACCCAGAACTACTTCTTTACCGAGATTAACGAGACTGAAAAGGACTTCGAGTATTACTACTTCGAGAACTTCGAAGATGGTTTCAGCATCGCCATAATGGGGGACAAGAACTTTACGAAGGTTCTCGATGCGAAGCCAAACGTTATGGGGCTCATCATAAAAGAAGTCGAAAGTCCTGAGTAAGTTCAAACTTTCGACATCTCAACCCTAATCCACGAGAAGGCAAAAATAGCTGATATAGCATCTCCAAACACTACGCCAAGCAAAACTCCCTCGAATCCGATTCCAAACTCCAAGGCAAGAAAATAAGCCAATAAAACCTGAATTGAGACCCTAAGAAGTGTTAAAGCTAAAGCTTTCTCTCCCTTGCCCATTCCCTGAAAAGTCGAGCTTGTTGCGATGCCAATCGGAGCGAAGAGAAGTATGAAGGCTAAAATTCTCAGCGAACTCACAAGACCATCGTAGATCAAAAGGCTCTCTTCAGTATAGGCAAAAACGTAGGAAATTTGCGGAGCGAAGAGTAACAGGAATGCAAGTATTAAGGTGTTTATCCTTATAGTGAGCTTCAAGGCATAGTAATAGGCTTTTCTGAGATTTATCGCATTCCTTGCTCCATAAGAAGCACCTGAAACCGCTGTTAGGGCGCCAGAGATTCCAAAAAGAGGAATAAAACCGATCTGCATGAGTCTCCAGACAGCGGTGTAGATCGCAATCCCTTCTTCGCCTCCAGTTGCAAGAATTATCCGATTTATGAAAATGAGCGACGCTGACATTACAATCATGCCAATCGACGCGGGAATTCCAACTCTGAACAAATCAAAAGCCATCTTCCAGTTCCATCTACCAAAAGAGGGTTTAATATGGCTCTTACCATTGTAAAACCAGTAAATGAATACAAGCGAGGAAACGAAGAGCGAGATGACGCTTGCATACGCAGCGCCAGCAACTCCAAGCGAAAGAACGTAGATGAGAACTGGATCGAGAACTATGTTCAGCGTTGAACCCATGACATTTGCAATCATTGCCCTTTTTGCATTCCCCTCGCCATTAAGCAAGCCAGCGCTTACGCTGTTGAAAACAAGCAAAAAGGAACCGAGAACCATTATGCTTCCGTATTCAATCGATAGCCTCAGAACCTCTTCTTCCGCTCCAAGAATTCTTAGAGCAGATTCAAGATTGAAGATTAGGCTCATTATCAACACTGAGACGAATACAGCCATTGCAAATGCGTGCATTGCAACCATTCTTGCCCCCTGTAGATCCTGAGCGCCGATTTTTCTTGAAATAGCAGAACTTGAAGCGACGCTTAACCCGAAAGATAGGGCAATAAAGATCATGAAAAGTGGGAAAAAGATCCCGAGGGCTGCAAGCGCATTCGCTCCAAGTCCCGCAACCCAGATCCCGTCTGCGATGTTGTAAAGTGTGAAAACTACGTTGTTGACTATCATCGGTGCGGAAAGCTTAAGCAAAGCCCTTCTTGGGCTTGCAGTGAGAATCTCAATCCCTTCTCTTTCCTTCACTCCAGAAATCGCATCAGCCCTTGTTTAAAAAAGTTGCCAATTATTTCTGCTTTTAAGCTTATAGAGTTCATTCAGCCTTTTCCTCCTCTACTGCTATTCCTGACTGCCTTAAAGCTTCCTTAACCTTATCTTCAAGCTCGGATTTGCTCAACTCGCCATCGCTTGCTTTGAGCGAAACTTCAATCTCAAAAGAACTGAATTTTCCCTTCAGAAAGTATACGAGCTTTACCACATCGGAAATCTTCGTTGGAGGGACTTTTAATCTGTATTCAATGGATTTTATTGTTTCTTCACGGATTTCTTTCTTAACAGGTTCCCTCTCTTCTTTTTCTTTCTCTTCCCTAGGCTTTTCTGTTATCTTTTGTTCCTTTTGTTCAACAAAGAGCTCGGGCTTAATTATAATCTCCTCTTCTCTCAGCTCCACCTTCGGCTCCTTCTTAATCGCTACGAACTCAAGCTTTTCGCCCGTTAGATAGCCAAAGCCAAAAAGCCCCGCTTTAACGCCCTCTTTGACACCTTCGATGAATCCTTCTTTCGTTAAAATCCTGAGCTCTCCTGGTGTCGTAAGAAACGCTCTGTAAAGCTTTGAAATTTCAAGATAATCTCCCCTAAGAAATCTGTCCTTCAAAAGCTTTGCTGAGATTTTCTCGATGATCTCTCCTTCCCCCTTCAACCTCTCAAAGATTTCGCTTTCAAGTTCCTTCTCGCCGTATGACGGTATTCCGAGATCTATCTCCCTGAATCCATCCTTCTTTGGCAGATACAAACGCCTATACAACCGCCTTAGTTCCTCATAAATTCTGTTCTCGAAATCCTTCAGCTTCTCCTGTAAAACTTTTCTCTGCGAATCTGTAAGCCTTAGCATTCTATCATCCTTCAAAGACCTTAGAGCAATTAAAGTCCTCAAAAATCTTGAAAAATGCTCTTCGTAGCCTTTATCTCTGCAAAGGAATATAAGAGTGTTCCTGTAAACTCTCGGAGTCTCACCATTTCTTTCCACAAACTCTTGCTCGGGTTTTTCTTCCTTTAGGATTACAAGCTTGAGATCCTCAGTATCGGGAATATCGCGGGAAGATTTAGGATGGATTATAATTTTGAACCTGCTTGCCTTTTTTAGAGCATCTTTTAAGATTTTGAGCTCTTCTTCATAGATCTTCTCTTCAGTGACATTTTCTTCTCTCGTTACGATTATGCGATTCAGGTTTGGCTGGTTAGTGAAGTAAAAGCCCTCATCGGACAAATAGAACAGCTTTTCTCTAATACCATTTATTACGGTGTCCACCACGTTGCTTGGAAACTCAGGATAGCAGACACTCAGCTTTATTTCACGAACATTAACTCCTTTTTCACCTCTTCCAGAAAATGAGGTCATGAATATCGTTGTTGCAACCGCAGTTCCAAGTCTGTAAGCCGAGTAAGAAGCTCCAAGGCTCTTATCGACTTTTTTTGATCCTGAATCGTTTGAAGTTATGTCCTGAGCAACTACACTGTCCCACTCTTGTCCTATATGCTTGATCAGCTCCCTCCTTACTTCGTTGTTGTTTAGATCGAAATCCGCAAGACGAATGAAGGGAACATTTTTGTCAACAAGGTTATGGATCACAAGCGACAACAGCCTTAAAACTCCTCTTGTCCTCTGAAAGGTTGGAAATGAGCCCCATCTTTTGTAAAGAACGTCTATTACTTCGGGTTTGAATGGAAAGCTTTTCAAAAATCTTTCCCTGTAAGCTGAAATCTCGTCGTTTGTGAGCAAATTTTCCCTCTTTGCGTAGTCTATGAACTCCTCTACAGCAATTCCGACTTCTTTTTCATCAACCCAGCTGAATAGTCTTGCTCTAACAACCTGCTCGATTTCGTCGTCTTCAACCGGATTGTAGATCTTTTCCATCCTTCCTGCGATTTTCTGTAGCTGTTGGAAAGCCCTTTCCGCATTTTCATCGTAGTGCTCAAGAACGCTTGATGGCAAAGTTATCACAAGCATCGCATTACCTACGCTTGCAACTGCAGACATCAGCTCTTGCAAAAAGGCAAGTGTTTGAGCTCCAAGATTTGAATCTCCCACTTTAATAGCGGATGCTTTTGTTATGTATTGCAGCACTTCATCCATAAGGATTAACAGTGGTGAGTTTTCGGAAATGAGTTTTATCAGCTTTTCCTTGCCCGGTGGTGCTTCTCCTCTTGCTATATCGATCTTTCCAGTTAACTGCCTTTCAAATTCTTCCCAAAGTCTAACTTCAGCGCTAAGCGCGGTTCCATCAAATACCAGAACTTTTGCATTCCACTCCCTTGCCCTGTGATATAAAGCTATAAGAGCATGTGTTTTTCCTCCGCCAAAAGGAGTTTGAAGCTGAACAACCGCATCCCCTGTTTTGCCAAGAAGCCTGTTTTTAGCAACTTCTATCAGATTCTTAAGCCCTTTTGTTAGATAAGTTTTCCTGAAGAAAAGTTCAGGATTTCGATACTCTGGCGGAGCGTTACCAAATGCAACCTGCCAGAGATCTGCTGCAAAAACATCCATTGTAAGCCTTCCTTCAAGAATGTCATCATGAGGTCTTACAATCTGCGTGAAGGGTTTCATGAGCTTCACCTTCCCTCCCTGGATCAAAAATTTTTAATTTCCTACTTTATAAAGTTTTCATTCAAATAGCTTCTTCTGCCTTGTTTTCACATCCCCGGCTTTCTCCTTCATGTCACTTATCAGCCTCTCTTTACCGCTCAGAAATCCATCGAGAAGCTTTTTCTCTGCACTTTCCAGTGGCAAAATTTCACTTATTGCCTGAGCAACCCGATAAAAAGCTTCCTTTAGCCCATATCCGCTCTCGCTAAGCACCTCCTTCATCTCATCCTTTCTTCCAGTTTTCCAGAGCAAAAGGACTTTGTGAAGAACATCTATGAGCTCATTACTCCTTATTTCGTCAATCTTCCTATCCTGTGGCCCAAGAACTCTTATAAATTCCTTTTCTTTCTTTATAAATCCCCTGTTCCATTCCCTTTCAAGATCTACTCCTACACTCTGAGCAAGCTTCCTCGCATCGTCAAAGTGAATTTTAGCTTCACCAAAGCTCCAGCGATAAAGAAGATAGAACCTCGTGAGCGATGAAAGCTCTCCTGCGATTCCATTATGTATAATTTGTCTAAACACATAATCCGTAACGATTTCCCGCACGATCTCAATCATCTTCCCCGCTGAGACTTCATTTCCTTCGTAGTCCATGATCTTGCGATATTTTCCAAAAACCTCTATTGATGAGCCAATAGCAGAAATAAAGAAGTCAGATCCGCTTATTCCTTCCTTCCAAAGCTCTTCGAGCTTTTTTGGCAATCTTTTGTTCAGTTCTTCCTTAACTTCGCTCAACCATCCAACTTCTTCCCTTTTCATTTTCCTGCAGACGAAGTAGATAGAAGATGCGAGAGCTGCAGATTCTCTTGCAATAAGTCTCGCTTGCATTTCTGTATCGATTGGCCAAGTCGCTGTGGGAACGAGATCTGAATCGAGCAGTGAATTTATCAGAGTCTCCCAGCCGGCTGTGGATTTATGAGTGTAAACGATCACCGCTATTCCGTTTGGTTTTAGAACCCTTGAAATCTCTTTAAACGCTTTTTTGAGCATATCTTCAAAGAACTTCTTTCCCTCTTCGTAACCACCCTGATGAGAGTAGGCAACGATTTCTTTCGACTTCGGAGTTAAAGGAGTTGCAAAAAGCTCTGGATAAAGGTCTCCAATCGTTCTTTTTAGCCAAACGTAAAAGAAATCCGAGAGATACGAATATGGAACGTTGTCGTAGTATGGCGGATCCGTAAAGACTGCATCAAAGTAGTCGTCAGGAAAAGGTAACTCGGTTGCGGAAGCCTGAAGCACGCTCGGAATTCTTATCGCCTTCATGATCTTTCAACCTCCCGTTTTATTTCCACAAATCCGGCTTGAAAAGCTCCATTAAGATTTGCCCTGATCTTTTCAACGATTACCACCTGATTTAACATCAAGTTGGAATCGCTTAGCATGTTAATATCGCTTTGCGTTTTAAACTTATTCCCACATGATGTGTTAAAACTTAAATATGTGGATTCACACAAATATTATGCCAAACATCACTTTGTCCATCCCGCCCGAAGTTTATGAGAGGATGAAAAAGTTCAGAGAAGTGAAATGGAGCGAGGTTGCAAGGAGGGCGATAATCGAATACCTTGAAAAACTCGAAAAGGGGACGATTTCAGGGGAAGAAATAACGAGAATGCTCGGAAAAGAATTCAGGGATGCGGTTGAAAAAACGGGGCTTGAGAAATACGAAGAATACTATGAGAAGTCAAGGGTGTTAGAATGGGAGAGGATGCGATCCTTTACGACACGAACGAAATGATAAAAGCAATGAAAGAGGGTAGAAAACTAAAAGGTTTCACTACTATAATCAATCTGATCGAATTTCCAAAGGGGGTTATGCTTGATCTGAGCATCATTGTCCCCTCGCTCAAGGATTACGCGCTCGCTCTTGAAATCTCGCAAAAGATGGTAGAAAACGGTAGTCCCATTCCTGCTTCTGACCTGATCATTGCAGCTGTTGCTCTAAACAACAATCTAACCCTGAAAACAGGGGATAAGCATTTTCTTGCTGTCCAGAAAAGCTATCCTTCGATAAAACTCGAAATTGGCTGAAAACTCATAGGGGCTTATAGGTTCGACAATTTTCTGTAATTAAGCTGTTCAGAGGCTCAAAATAGTGGCTTTTACTTCTCAAAAGCTCTAAAGTCGCAAATTCCTTATTAACTTCGCTTTAATGCCAGTTAGGTTGAATTTTTTTGCTCTCTCCGCAAATTTCCTCCTCGCTTAGAACTACATTGCCTTTTCCAAGTTTTTCGGCAAATTCCTTGAGCTCCCTGTCTCTTGTAAGCAGTTTAATTCCGTTTTCATCCGCTGTGAGAAGCAAAAGCAGGTCAATGAAATCTCTGAACTCACTTTTTAGCTTCAAAGCCATTAAATAAGCTTTAATGCCCGCCTTAGCTTCTTTAAGATTTTCAAAAATGGATTGCAAACCCAGAGCAACGACTTCTTCATCGTAATTCATCTTTGCTACTTTTGCAATTATTTCGAGGATGCTGAATTCAGAATAGTAAAACTCAGCCTTTTTCGATTTTCTCAGCCATTCAAGGGTCTCAAGAATTTTTTCTGAATTACTAACAGAAACTCCAACAGCAGGCAGAAGGTAAGTGGAATCAAGAAGAATTTTCACCAAAGATCTCCTCCTGGAACTTCTCCGATTCTCTTTCAAATTCCTCGAATGTAGTTTCAGCAAACTTCTTTCCCTTCAAACCAAGAGCAAAAGGACTTTCAATAATTTCTGCAACAAGCTTTCCCTTCTCAACCCTCAGCCTTAGCCAGCTCCCCTCCTCTATTCCGAGCTTTTCTGTTATCTCTTTTGGCAAATAGATCGTCCTTTTCTTTGTTACCCGGACTCTCGCTTCCATAAACTAACTCAGATTCAATCTTTAAGAATTTTTCTGGGATTCAGTAGATTTAAATAATACTTAAGTAAACTTTAATTATGGGCGTGTTGACGATAGTGCTTGACGATGAGACTGAAAAAGAGCTAAGAAAGCTTTTGAGAGATAAGTTTGGAAAGGAGAAAGGAGAAATCTCTAAATTTGTCGAAATTGCAGTCAAAAATTACATTCAGGAGCTAAAGAGAGAAGACAAAATATACTTTGCCTTTAAGGGCGAAGAGAAGGTTGCGGAAGCTAAAAGTCTTGAGGAGCTCGTTAAAACGCTGAAAGAGAAGGGTCTCGATTTTAGAGGTCTTAGAATTTTGCGCTCAGATTTCAAACAGGAGGCGAGGTTTGGAGTTAGACTCAAAAAACTATGAAGTTCTTTCCACTCGTTGAGTTTCCCTGTCTTGGGGATAAAAGTCGAGAATGCATTTACAGGCAAAAGGTATCCCGAAAGTGGAGAAGTGGTCGCAATAATTGACACTGGCTATGAGGGTTTTTTAATGCTCCCCGAAGACATCTTCACCGAACTCGAGTTCTCAAAGCTCTCGATGAGCGAAAGAACACTTCTAATGCCCGATGGAAGGATTTTAAAGACGAAAGGCACTTATGGCTTTGTAATTGTAAACGATTATCGAGTCGACGGATTTATTGAAACTTCCGAAATTGGCGAGGTCATTCTTGGCTTGGAGTTCCTTTCAAACTTCCGCATCACCTTTGACTTTTGCCTAAAAAGGCTCGAAATTGATACTTGCTGAAAATTTATATCGAGATTTTTGCACGAACTTTGGCTCTGCTAAAAATAACAATAAATTTTATAAAATCGTTTTGAGATTTTTCAATCCTTTACGGGTTTATGCTTGTAAGGTGCTCGAGAATTTTGGTGTAATAGTAATCATGTATCCTCTCTAAACTTCCTGATCCACCGCTAAAGGGATTGGGTTCAACAAAATCCCAGATCATCGGGAGCGCTTGACGCGAGAAAACATCTGCAATTAACTCCCTTGTAGTTTCCCACCTGCCCAAAGTATTACAGGAAGCTACAACCATATCCACAGCAAGAGCTAAATAACTCACGACAGCTTTAGCAAACTCCTCATCCATGCCTTCAGCAATCATTTTGCTGTAAGCATTTCTGACCTTCTCAGCAAAGGTTATCAAAGCAAGCTTCTGGCGTGAGTTGAAAAGGTCTCCCCATTTTAGAATACCATATCTTTGAACGCGAAAACCCAAGGTTTCCTTTGGTGGCATAGGTTCATCAGGCACGGGGTCTATTCCCCATTCCTCCATGAGCTTTGCCCTCTTCTCCTTGAGGTATTCTTCCGCTTTTCTGTAGGCATCGATGTCTTTTTGTGTTGCAATCCTGTAAATTTTTCCTTTTTTGCTGTTAAGCACAACCGCTATCATTCTCTGCCCGCTTTTTCCCTGCTGGAAAAGCTTTCTGACTGTTTTGTCGTCAACAGTTGAACCGCAAACCAAGCAATTCGCAACCGCTCTCGCAACAGTCCCTTTCTCCGGATTGAAATTTGCAGGCATCTCTTCGTAGCCATCGCCAACGATCTTGAACTTCACTTCTCCGCCTTCAACGAAGGGCATTAAGGCAATTTTCTTCTTATCCTTCTTTGCAAGCCAGAATTGACGCATTAAAGGAATCTCCGCGTTGCAAGAAGGATTCTGGCATGGAATCGTTCTCGCCCATATGTAGCCAACTGGAGCCATCTTTTCCTTTTTGTTCTCCATTTCAAGCGACAAAGCGTTGCTTTCAAGCTCATCTTCAGGATAAAAATCCTTCAGCTCCTTTCTCGCCTCTTCAAGAACCCATTCTCCCCATTTCTTGACTTCATCAACGAGCTTTTTCCCAAACTTCTGCGGATACTCAAGAGTGCACTTAAGAATCAACACCGCAACTGGATTGTATTCCACTGCAAAAACCTCGCACCCAAGCCTCAAAGCTTCAAGCGGAATCGAACCACCACCAGCAAAAGCATCTAAGACTTTCGGAGCCTTTCCATTTGCCTCAACTATGTCTTTTCTCGCCTTCTCAATTATATGCTTATTCAGAGAGTTCTCCCACTTCGCAAGCTCTATAATGAACTGCTTTCTCTTCTCCCACTCTTCAACGTCTCCAACCGCAGGAATCAGCGCCGCATAACTCGTCGCCCTTGAAGCTGCCAGAGGTCGCCTTGCCCACCAGATGTGCAAAGTCGAGATATGCCCATGGCGAATGTTCTTCTCCTTCCTTGAGATCTCGCTCACTTCTTTTATTGGAAAACTCTCCTCAATGAATGCCCTCATAAAATCCCTTCTTCAGGCTTTTTGCTTTTCACAAATTCAAGAAATTGCTCAACCTGTTCTTTTTCATTTCTTGCATTAAAGCATGGAATTAAAAGCGAGTCAGCTTCTTTAAGTAAAAACAAGCGATAGCCAACGTTGCAAACCTTGCCCCTGATCCCCATACTGAAAGCCATGACCAATCTTTACTTGGATTCTTAAAAAAATTTTCTGTGAAAAGCTGTTTTTTGAGATTTCATCTTTCAGAAAATCCAAGCATCCCCGCGGACTTCCACTGCTCCTTCGGAACTATGAATCTAACTATGCCCACGACTTCCTGAACTTTCAGGTTTTCCGCAGGATTCCTTATCAGGTAAAGCTTAGGAGCTGTTAATGCGTTGGCGACGATGTAGAGCCAGTAATCGTTGCCAAACCTCTTAGCCTTGAACCATTCGTTCGGAGTCAATGCTACATCGCCCTCATCAGCCCTTGCCTTGACTTCAATGTATCTTATTTCATCCGCTCCCTTAGACCTTATATCGAAGCCAAGATTCAAAGCTGAGACATCTTCCGGCTCCCTGCCACTCCTTCTTTCAAATTCCATCGCAATTTCCATACCAATTCTCTCAACCTCTTCACTCGCAACAACTTCACTTTTCTCTGGCAAAACCCTTATAACTGTCAGAAGTTCAGGAGTTCTTATCGACAAATTCCTTTCGAGCTCTATTTCATCAGCAAGTTTTTTTATTGCCTCCTCATATCTTCTTTTCTGTTCTTCCTTGTTCCTTATCGGCAAATCAACCTTTTCTCCTCTTGCCTGCCTCTCGTATAGCTCAGAAAGCTCAACGTCAAGCTGTCCAATCAAATAATCGAGTGATTTCAGACCATACTTTTTCTTTACTTCCGCCTGTCTTTCCCTTTCCATCGAAATCTCTGCCTTGTATTTTTCGAGAACGTCCAAAACATATGGCAATAGCTTCTTTTCATCTTTCAATGCCTCAAAATTTCCGCTTTCAGGCTTTAAATCCCAGATAATCGCGGGATTTATCTCCTCAATCCTTTCTCCTTCGTAGATCGCAATTATCATCCTCCCAGCAATTTCTCCCTTTCCATCGAGAACCTCGCCAATGTAGAAGTGAATGAAGCCATTTAGCCTTCCAGAAGGATCCTTGAAAACCGCTCCTCTCTTCACTTCCTCGCCATGCTTTCTGATCACCCATTCAAGCAACGCCTCAAACAACGGATGCCCAAAAGAGATGAATTCAGCATCCGGATTCTTAAAAGCAACTTCCTTGTCAAATGTAGCCTTTGGATACCTCCTCATTAGAATGCCATACCTGTTCTTAAACTCCACGCTTTCAGCTATATCCCTGAGCTCTGGAGGAATAGAATCAATTTCAATGAAGCCATCTTTTCGCCTCACTTTTCCACCAGCCTTCGTAAAGGCTCTCACAAAGAACTCCTCAACGTATTCAGGGATCAGCCTGTATTCCCTTGCTTTTTCAGTCATTTCCCTTATCCTCGTATAGTCGATAAACTTTGTTGCCAAACTCTCGCCGAGGATCTGCTTTATCCTTGAGATATACTCCTCATCGGGCTTTATATCGAGTTCACTCAGAATTTCGTCAAGCGTTTTAGCATTCGTCACAGCTTCAACGATCAGCGTATACAAATCCTTGCCTTCAAAGATTTCGCCAATTATGTCAAAAACTTTATCGCTTCCAAGCTTCTCCCTTATCTCTTCAAGTTTTTCAAGTAGTTTTGCTAAAACTTTTCCCTCTCTTGTATCCACAGCGACGAGGTTGAAGATGTAGACGTCCTTTAGCTGTCCATATCTGTGAATTCTCCCCATTCTCTGCTCGAGACGGTTTGGATTCCATGGGATGTCGTAGTTTATCATTATGTGACAGAACTGTAGATTTATTCCCTCCCCCGCAGCCTCAGTCGCAACCATTATTTCCGTTTCATCCTTAAAAACCTTCTCAGCCCTAATCCTTTCATCGATGCTCATTCCGCCGTGTATGAAGTTAACCTTGTATCCCCAGCTTCTGATCTTCTTTACAAGGTATTCGAGCGTATCCCTCGACTCTGTAAAAATCAAAATCTTTGGATTGCCTTCGATTTCTTTTATCTTCGCAAATCCCTCCTCAATTGCCTTTTTAAGCTCTTTCAGCTTAACTTCTTCGTCGCTATTCACGATTCTTTTCGCCTTCTCAATCAGTTCCTCAATTCTCCTTATTTCTCGCTTAAGCTCCTCAAAATCCTTCGCAACAGTTATAGCTTCCCATTCTTCTTCTCTTTTCCACCTCTCGCTCTCTTCCTCTTCCTCAATTTCTTCAATTTCAAATTCTATGGGCTCTCTTCTTTTCTCCTCTCCCTTTAATATCTTTTCAAGTCTTTCCTTTCTTCTCTCGAGCGATCTGAGTAATGCGAAGGTGCTTGATGCCATTCTTCTTTGCAAAATCAGCAAAGCAAATGCCACATTTCTCTTCTTCTCACTTTGCAAAGCCTTGTTGTATTGCTCAACCACGTATCTTGAGACTTCGTTGTAAAGCTCCTTTTCCTCCTCGGACAACCAGAACTTGATCGTCTTCGGAAATCTCCTTGTAAAGATTGGTTTTCCTTCGAAGTCCTTAAGATCTTCCTTCAGCCTTCTTATAAAAAGTGGATTGTCTTTATTAGCAAGCGATTCCTGAACCATTTCCTGCGTTGCAAAGAAGCCAGGAATAAGCAAATCCAAAAACAATCTGAAGTTCTCAGGATCTCCCTTGTGCGGGGTTGCGGTTAGGAATAGTAGATGAGTGGAATTCCTCGAAAGAACTTCTCCAAGCCTGTATCGCTGGGTCCTTGAAACTTTTTCGCCATATTTGTAAGCAGCCATTTTGTGTGCCTCGTCTACAATTACAAGATCCCAGTGCACGGATGAAAGCGAGGCTAATATGTCGTCTTGCTTTGCAAAATCTATCGAAGTTATGATTTGATCGTTCTTCTCCCAAGGATTCTCGCCATAGTGAGCGTTGAACGTGTTTCTGTCGAGAACAACAAAGCTTTCCTTGAATTTCTCATTCAGCTCCCTTCTCCACTGATCCTTCAAATGCCCCGGAACAACGATCAAAGTTCTTTTCGCAAGTCCTCGTAACTTCATTTCCTTTATAACGAGCCCCGCCATTATCGTCTTCCCCGCTCCCGGATCGTCAGCGAGCAAAAATCTAATTCTTGGTTGTTTTAAGATGTAGCCATACACAGCTTCGATTTGAAATGGTAGCGGATCTATTTTCGAAACGTTGACGGCAAGCAGTGGATCGAAAAGCGATGCATTTCTAAACCTTATCGCCTCGAGGAAATAGAAAGCATTCTCGGAATTTGCAGAAAAATCTAATCCTGGCTTCAGAATCTTAACCCTTTCCAGATCTTCCTTTTTAAGAATACGATCGACGAACTGCTTTGAATTGATCGTGTAACCTACGATCCTAATACGATCCCCAATTGGCTCAACCTTCTCAACCCTCACAGCCTCGCCCCAAAAAGGGCCACTGATTATACTGCCCTCTCTGAGCTCCATATTTTTATTAAGTCAGATAAAATTAAAACTTTGCTATTTGTCCATTCACTTTGACAGATCGAAGAAAATTTTTTGAACACTACTCAAAAGCTTTGAAAAATGATCGCTCCAAAGGGTTGCACAGTTCTCGCAAAGGGAAAAGTGGCAATAGAAGGCAATGCGGAAGTTATTGGGTCCAATAAGATAAAGAGTTTCGAGAGTGAAAAATTTGTCCCGATTTACTGCCTTGAGGAATGCAAAATTGAGTTGAATGGAGACTACAAGCTCTTGAATGAGTCCACAATTCCCGAAAGCTGGGAAAAACTTGCAAAGAAAGACTGGGAGACGGTTTTTCTTTACGGCGGAGTTGACAGCGGAAAAAGCACTCTTGCAACTTATTTGGCGAACAAAGTTGGCGGAGCTTACGTGCTTGATCTTGACATCGGGCAGGCAGACGTAGCTCATGCGGGAGCAATGGGCTATGGATTTGCGTGCGACGTGGTTAACCTTTCGCAAGTCCAAATGCTTAACGGGTTCTTCGTAGGTAGCATTACTCCGCAAGGCAGAGAGTTAAAGTGTTTGCGTGGAGTAGCGAGGCTCTGGAAAGAGCTAAAGAAACTTGAAGGCAGAAAAATCGTTGACACAACTGGCTGGGTAAAAGGCAGAAGAGCGAGAGAATACAAGCTTGCAAAGCTCGAGATCATTGAGCCCGATCTTGTTGTATCGTTTGAAGGTAAGATATTCGATGATTGGGAAGTTTTCGAAGTCGAGAACAGCTTTGTCATGAAAAGAGACAAAATTGAAAGAGCAAAGGCAAGATGCGAGAGCTATAAGAAATTCCTGAGGAATGCGATAGTAGTGGAAGTAAAAAGAGAGAATGTTATGCTCAAACCTGACATTCTAAGAGGTAAAGACGTATCAGAATTTGTTGAAACCGTTCTTGGTGTCAAGTTATCTTTTGCAAAGCTTGGAGACGAATTTCTTGCGATTTGCACCAAAGAAAACTGCTATCCAGATCACACAATTCTCAGAGAACTAAAAGAGCTTTACGAAGTCGATGATGTCTTCATTTTCTCTGAAGCCGAGTTTAAAAACATAATCGTTGGACTTTACAAAGGCAAAAAATACCTTGGAATGGGTTTGCTCAAGGCTGTAAACGATAAACTGCTCATTGAGTCCGCCTTCTCAGACTTCGATCTTGTTGAGCTGGGCGAAATTAGGTTTGATGATGGAAAAGAGTGTTTTATAAAACACTTTTAGATTTTTGTTGTATTTGCCTTATCCTTAGCTTATTAAAAAGGTAAGGTAAATATTATAATACCAAAGACAACAAAAACTGTGGCACATGGTGAAGATCATGTGCAAAGAGTGGTTAAACTTGCAAAATTCATAGCAATAAGAGAAGGGGCAAATCTTGAAATAGTTCTAAAAGCTGCCGAACTTCATGACTCTGCAAGAGACAAAGAAAACCACGCAATCGAGTCTGCAAAGCTTGCAAGAAAAATTCTAAAAGTTCAAGGCTACAGTGATGATTTTGTTGAGGCGGTGGCTCATGCAATTGAATCACATTCATTTTCCGCAGGAATTGAGCCTAAAACTCTCGAAGCAAAGGTTTTAAGCGATGCAGATAAGCTCGATGCAATTGGTGCAATTGGAGTTGCAAGGGCTTTTATGGTTGCAGGCGAGAAAGGGCGAGGGGTTCAGGAAACGCTCAGACATTTCGAAGAGAAGCTTTTAAAGCTTAAAGATTTGCTCTACACCGACACCGCAAAAAGTCTTGCTAAAAGAAGACATGAATTCCTTGCCCAGTTTTACGAGCAAATTAAAAGAGAGCTTGGTTTTGGAGAAGATTGATGAGCTCAATCGACGACGAAAGTATTAAAAGTTTCAAATCGTCCTGAAATTATGGTTGTCGGAGTTACCCTTGTAAACGTTGTTGCGGGGAAAGAAAAGGAAGTATACGTGAAAATTAAGGATATAAAAAAGGTAAAAGATGTCTACCACGTCTTTGGCGAGTTTGATTTTGTCGTCATAATCCACGCAGACAGCCTTTCCGAGCTGAACAAGACCGTGGACGAGATCAGGAAAATTAATGGGGTCACGAAAACTCAGACAGTTGTTGGCGCTGAAATATGAGTGAATTGAAAGAAATAAGCATAGCAGAATTTTTTGAGAAAAATAAACACATTCTTGGCTACACAAATCCCGCAAGAGCTCTTATAACTGTAGTGAAGGAGGCTGTGGACAACTCTCTTGACGCCTGCGAGGATGCGGGAATTCTACCGGACATATTCGTAAGAATTTCGAAAGCTGGGGAAAATTTTAGGGTGGTTGTGGAAGATAACGGACCAGGAATAAAGAAAGAACTTGTAGCAAGGGCATTTGGAAAATTGCTATACGGCTCGAGATTTCATGAGATAAGGCAAAGCAGAGGTCAGCAGGGCATAGGAATTTCTGCAGCAGTGCTTTATGCACAGCTAACAACTGGAAAGCCTGCTGTGATAGTTACAAAGCCCATTGGAGCAGAGAAGGCATACAAGATCGCATTATACATAGATACGAAGAAGAACGAACCAATCATCGAAAGTGAAGGTGAAGAGGACTGGTATCTGCCCCATGGCACGAGAGTAGAATTCGAAATAGCGGGTAGCTACGTAAAAGACCGAAAGCAGAGCGTTTTCGAATACCTAAAAGAGACTTCAGTTGTGAATCCGCATGCAAAAATTACCTTCGTTGATCCTGATGGAGCCATTTACGAATTCAAAAGGTCCTCCAACGAGATGCCAAAACCAGCAAAGTCAATAAAACCCCATCCGCATGGTATTGAGCTTGGAAAGCTGATGAACATGCTGAAATTCACAAACACTCCTACGCTGAGAAAATTCCTTAAAGAGGAGTTTGTTAGAGTCGGAGATAAGATTGCAGACGAGATTTTAGCAAAAGCAAATTTTTCGGGGGAGGAGGATCCAAAAAAACTTGGAAGAGAAGAAGCTGTTAGGTTGCTTGAAGCTTTCAAAAACGTTGAACTCCTTCCGCCACCAGTTGACTGCCTTTCGCCAATCGGCGAAGAGCTTTTAATGCGTAGCCTGATCTCCGAGTATTCTCCGGAATTCGTTTATGCTGTCACGAGAAAGCCGAAAGTTTACTCGGGACATCCATTTCTCGTTGAGGCTGCGATTGCCTACGGTGGTGAAATAAAAACCGAAAAAGTTATACTTCTTAGATTTGCAAACAAAATACCGCTTCTTTATCAGCAAGGAGGTTGTGCTCTTACAAAAGTTGTCGAAACCATCAACTGGAAAAACTATGGACTTGAACAGACGAAAGAAGAGCTTCCATATGGAAATGCGGTGATCTTGATCCATCTTGCTTCGACGAATATCCCATACACTTCTGAGTCGAAGGAGGCGATCTCTCCAATTCCGGAGATCATGGAAGAAGCAAGGCTCGCTCTTCAAGAGGTTGGAAGGAAACTAAAGGAATACATTGACAGAAAAGGGAAACAAGAGGCTAAAAAGAAAAAAGAGGAAGTTATAGCAAAGATCCTGCCTCTGATAGCCAAAAAGGTTTGCGAAGTCCTTGAAAAAGATCCTGTGGAAGTGGACAGAATAGTTGCAAGAATAATGGGCTATTTGCATGTGGAAAGGCACATAAACGAGAGAGATGGGATGAAAGAAGTTAAACTGATCGTCTATAATTTTACCAAGGCAAAGAGAGAAATTAAAATAGTCGAGACGTGTTCTGGAGAAGTCAGGGCAGAGAATGCAAAAATCTCTGAAGGCAGATATTCAACGATCACGTGGAATCTATCCCTAAACCCCAACGAAGAAGTTGAAATCAAATATTTGCTTAAAGGAGAAGTGCTAACCAAAGCACCAATTGTTGAAGGTGTTGATAGCACTCTGCTCAGCACTGCAAACTTTAGCAATTAATATTAACCCTGCCTAACGATTTTTTTCATGAAACTTTTGGCAATAAATGGGAGCCCTAACAAAAGAAATACTTATGCCTTGCTTGAGGCTCTTGTCGAGGAGGCAAAAAAGCTTGGTGCGGAAGCGGAGATTTTAAACCTCGCGGATTACAACATAAACCCATGTAAAGGCTGTGATGCGTGCTTAAAGGGAGATTGCGTGCAAAAGGATGACATTTTCAAAGTGCTTGAAGCTATGAGAAAAGCTGACGCAATAGTAATTGGAGCCCCAACTTATTTTGGCAGTGTTCCCGGAATTGTTAAGAACCTTATTGACAGAAGCAGAATGGATCGAATGGGCGGTTTCAGGCTCAGAAATAAAGTGTTTGCCCCTGTGGTGACTTCGGGTTTAAGACATGGTGGTGCGGAGTTTGTTGCAATGAGCTTGATCGTTTACGCTCTCGGACAGGCGATGATTGTCGTTTCTACAGCTGAGAATCCGATTACCACGGGTAGCTTTCCAGTTGGAGTGATCCAAGGAGATGCGGGCTGGCGTGGTGTGAAGAAGGACGAGATTGCCCTGAATACTGCAAGAGCCCTTGCAAGAAGAATTGTCGAGGTAGCAAATGCTACGCAAAGCCTTAGAAAATGATTCTGAAGTTCAAGGTAAATTGCTACGAAGGTTCTGCAAGAACGGGAGTTGCGGAAGTTAGAGGCAAGAAATTCCGCACTCCCGCTTTTTTACCTGTTGCAACGCTTGCCAGCGTTCGAGCTTTGGATTTCAGAGACCTTAAGGAGCTTGGTGTTGAAATAATAATGGCTAACACATTCCATCTCCATTTGAAGCCCGGAGATGAGCTTATCAAAGAACTTGGCGGGCTTCACAAGTTCATGAACTTCAATGGAGTCATAGCTACAGACTCAGGAGGTTTTCAGGTTTTCTCTCTTGGCTTTGGAATGGAGCATGGAATTGGGAAGATAGCGGACAACATTTTCCTTGAAAGGCTCAGAAATGTGAGCAAAAAGGGTGAAAAGTGGATTGAAGTTGATGAAGATGGAATAAGCTTCAGAAATCCGCTCAACGGCAGTTTAATGCGTCTAACTCCAGAGAAGTCGATGAAAATTCAGTCAAATCTTGGTTCGGACATCGTTTTTGTATTTGACGAATGCACATCTCCGCTTTCAGATAAAGAGTATACAGCAAAAGCTCTCGAAAGGACGAACAGATGGATTGAAAGATGCTTGGAGTGCTATGACAGAAGCCAAGCGATTTTTGGAATAGTTCAGGGAGGTGAATACAAAGATTTGCGCCTAAAATCAGTGGAGTTTATTTTAAAGCACGAATTCGATGGTTACGGCATTGGCGGTTCGCTTGGAAAGAGTAAAGCGGACATGCTGAACATTCTTGACTGGGTTGTTCCATTGCTTCCTGAAGATAAGCCAAGACATTTGCTTGGCATAGGTGCGGTTGAGGACATCTTTAACTCCGTGGAAAAGGGCATCGACATGTTCGACTGCGTTTCTCCGACAAGATGGGCAAGAAGGGGACTTATATACGTGTCCCCGAGTGCGGGTGGGAATGTTAAGAACAAGTTCAGGGTTCACATCAAGAATGCGAAGTTCCGAAATGATTCAAAACCGCTTGACCCCGCTTGCGATTGCTTTGTATGCCAGAATTACTCCAGAGCCTATATCCATCATCTTTTTGTTTCAAACGAGCTTACCTATTTCCGTTTGGCTTCCTATCACAACGTTTACTTCTTCCTAAAGCTTATGGAAGAGATCAGGGAGGCGATAAAGGGAGGATATTTTGCTGAACTCAAGAAGGAGTGGTTGGGGGAGTAGTTTTTAAAAAGTATTTTTCTGAGTTTATGTTAAAAGCGAATTCTTTCGAAGACGATTTCATTTGTTCAATTTATTTCAATTAGGGCTTCAAGAAGCATTGTTTTGGACTCATGCTTTGCTACGAATATTCGCCAGCGTTTAGCTCAAATATTCCAAAAGCAAGTTGTCGAACTCGCATGGCTACTAACAGATTCGAATCAAAACAAAAATAAAATTAAATTTTAGCCCTATGTCGCTCCCAAACCTTGCCATATGAAGCGTAGCGAAACGTAAAGAAAAACGAAGCCAAAGAGTGCTTTTATAGTCCATGAAGGGACAAATTTGACGAGTCTTGCTCCAATCTGAGCACCAATGACCGCCCCGATGCCGATGCTTAATGCAGCAACCACATCCACGAGACCCTGATAAAGCTTGAAAGCTCCGCTAACAACCGCCATGCTTATGAATGAAGCCAGCGAAGTTCCAACCGCGATTTTAACCGCGGAGCCGAGCAAATAGATAAACGAAGGAACGAGAGCGTATCCACCACCAAGCCCTACGATTCCAGTGATTATGCCTATAAAGAACCCAATTGTGCCCTTTGAAGCTTTGCTTCCAGGAACGGTGTTACCAGTCCTTTCAGGCATCTTTCTCTTTATTATCCCCTCATAGACCATTCTTAAAGCCACGTATAGGAAAGCAAAGCCCAAAATTAAGTTCAGAAGCCAGACTTCGCTTGCGATGTAGAAGAAGATCAGCGAACCAACCATGGCGCCGATTGCTCCACTAACTGCAACGATCTTCGCAGTTGCGAAGTCAACATTTTTCATTCTTAAATGCCCAATCGCTCCCGAGCTTGCGGTCAAAATCACAGCGGTGATCGTCGTTCCAATTGCCACTGGCAAGGGATAATTGAATATGAAGCTAAGCGAGGGTAGCATTATAACGCAACCACCTATGCCGAGCAAACCGCCAAGGGTTCCCGCTATGAGGCCAGTGATGAAGAGCGATAATGCAGTTAAGGCGTCGATCATTTATCCTCACCCACAAGCCATTTTAAAGCATTTGTAGCTGTTGCAAAAATCGTAGAAGCCATTGCAAACCTCGCTGTAAGAATTGCCTCCGCAATTTCTCTATCGCTGACTCCTCTTCTTTTTGCAATCTTAACAAACACCTCAGTGCACATTTCACACTGTAAAGCAGCAGAGACCGCAATCATTATAAGATGTTTGTATTTCTCTGGAATTTCTGGAAGATCCATTACAAACTTTCTTTCCTCTATTTGCCTTGGAATCCATTCAGGGCAGATCTTGGAAAACAGAACTTGTGGCATCGGCTTTTCGCCGATCATCTCTTCCATTTTCTTAAGAATCTCTTCCATGGCGGTTTATAACTTAATCGAGATATAAACCTTTGGTTTAAAAATTAAACTCAAGTCGCTAATGCCAAGAGAGAGCCTATAAAAATGTAGAGCAGGGGATATTTTTTAGATCTCGCAATTTTCATTGATTTTGCGAAAAAGACCAAAAATTGAGTGAATCGCTGAAACTCCGGGTTGCGGTCTCAACGGATGCTGGCCATAGTTTGGCATTTTCAGAAAAAGCCTTGAAGAGCTAAAAATCTAACTCTGCTTCGCAAGCAGTAAATTTCATGGAGAATTTAAAATCTAAATTGATCTTGTTTTGTTGGTTAAATTTTTAAACTCAAAAAATTAGGGCAGTTGATGGACAAAAAAGACAGGAAGATCATTTCAATGCTCCAGAGGGCAAAACGTCCAAATCTTTCTGAGATCGGAAAAGAAGTTGGAATCTCCGCAATGGGTGCGAAAAAGAGGATAGATCGGCTTGAGAGAGAGAATAAAATCAAATCAACTGCTTTGCTCAATGTCGAAAAGCTTGGAATCATCCTTGCACTATTGGCAATGGAAGTAGAAAGCTCGGAGGCACTCCAAAATTTACTTAGAAGGTTTGAAAAGTGCCCGAGAATAATCAAATTCTTTGTGACCATTGGTGGCTACAATCTATTTGCACTTGTTTGGGCTGAAGATTTGCACTCGCTTGAAAGTATCACTCTCGAAAAATGCTCCTTAAGGGCACAACCCGGAATAAGAAGGTATGAGGTTTATCCGATAAGAGAGATTCAATATGATCCTTTTTTAGATCTTAAAGTCGTTGCAGAGAAAATCGATCCTGCTCCGTGCGGTGTAGACTGTGGAAGTTGTAGCAGATACAATGCTGAGAAATGCTTAGGATGTCCTGCAACTTCTTTCTACAGGGGAAGACTTTAGCTTAAATTTTAAACTAAAAGAAGAGTTTCAGGGAAATAAAGGTAGAAATTTAATCCAATTAGAGCTCAACTGAAGATGCGCTTGGATTTACTTGAATATGGTTTTGTTCCTGCAAACCCCCTCAGCACCTTTTCCTCAACCTTAGAATTAGCAAGAGTATTGCCAAAAGAAGGAATGCCCATCCGAGTAACCCCTGAAATATCGAAACTTCGTATCCCTTTATTGAGGCGAAGAGTAAAATTCCGTTCAAAAAAATGAATAAGCCAATGAGCAAATTTGGTGCTCCAAGCGTTTTCCACCATTTTAGTGTGATCAGTGTAATGCCGATACCCGCTAATATGAAGAAGAGCGATAGCAATTCATTCATATCTACCACCTTCCGCAACCAAGATTTTTTTGAGTTTTAAAGGTCTATATAAAAGCTCTGTAAGAGCTGTAAGACTTACAATTCCGATTAAAAGCCTGTAGAAAAAGCGAAACTCGAAAAGTAAAAGCAATGCAAAGCTAATCGCGGTAATTGCTGATAAATAAGCAAAAAGAATTTTTT
>JAVYOO010000002.1:0-34811 GCA_038734275.1 Archaeoglobaceae archaeon | reverse complement strand
AGTGACTGCAACTGCATCTTCTGGTTACATATTCGATCACTGGGAACTCGATGGTAACAATGTCGGAACATCTCCAAGTTATACTGTTACCATGAATGCTCCTCACAATTTAGTTGCGGTGTTCAGACAAACTCAGAGAGAGGTAGATCTTACCTTCTTTATAATTGGATTTAATAAGCCCTCTCCACACTGTGATGGAGACACAGTCTATTTTGGAGCCGTACTGATCAATCAGGGAACAACTGGAGCCTCTAACTTTAGAGTGGATGTATATTTGGATGGTAGATTATATGACTCTGGAGTTATTAGTTATGTAGGAGGGGGCGAGTCCATAACCTTATGGTCTGAGTATCCTTGGATTGCCAAATCTGGAATTCATAACCTCACTTGGATTGTTGATTTAGATAATAGGGTTATAGAAAATAACGAAGGAAACAATCAAGCAATCAGAATATTTGAGGTAGTCGACTGTTCACCTACACCTCCGCCCACTACACCACCAACTCCGCCTCCAACAACTCCACCACCAACAACCTCAGCAAAGATCTTCATCGAGCCAAACAAAACCACTGTTGCCCCAGGTGGAATCTTTGCAGTCGATATCAGCGTTCAGGATGGCACCGCACAATCAGTGCTCCTCAACTTCACCTTCGACACTTCAAAGATCAGCTACGTTACTGGCTCAACTCAGGGAGTGTTCAACACAATTGACACAATATCCTCGAGTGCAAATTATGTCAGATATTTAGGAGTTTCAAGCTCTCCAGTTAACATTGCAAGCAAGACAAAAGTTGCAACCGCTGTGTTCCAAGTCAATTCTGGAGCTTCAGGGACTTTAAGCTTCAATGTTGTTACAGCAAGTGTTAATGGAGCAAATGCAATGCCAATAGTTCAGAGCATAAAAATTGGCACAGAGCCATGGCAAAGCTACGACAGCAACGGCAATGACAGAATAGAAGATCAGGAGCTAATAGCAGCGATAATGGACTGGCTGAACAACAGAATAAGCGATTTGGAGCTGATAAATGTGATAATGAAGTGGCTTCAGGGTTAAAACAAATTTTTTTAATTTAGTCTAATCTTTTTTTAGATAAATAAGCTCTTTAGAGTTTTGAAAAAGAAGCATAAAAACGGCTTTGGCTCACGGTAGAAGGCTCGGGAAGAGCTTTAATAATAAAAGCGGAATCAACGGATAGAATTCCATTGCTTGGTTTCTTTATTAAGAACAAATATCAAATTCAGGTTTACAGAAATGGCGTTCTAATAGAACCCATGGGCACTTTTTCCAGAATAGATTCTCCGGGTGACCCAACGATTTGGGAAATCGTGGTGGAACCAGGTAATGCGATATATGATGTTGTCGTGACAACAAAAGATGTCGGGTGTTTCCTTTTTGCATGCAATGGCGATAAAACACGTGTGCAGATTTTGCTCGGTTCTTATACCACTGAATGGGCCAAAGAAATGAATATGGCATACGATAGTGCGCAAAAGCTCTGGATACCCCCTATGGCTCAATTCATTTCTTTAGCACTGAAAATGATAGGAGTGCCAACCAACCTTAAAGATTTGCTCTCTGGCTTTACGCTCGAAACTCTTAGTTCACTGGGGGAGATATTTGGAGTAGTTGGAGATACTACTGCTGTTTTTAAGGCATGGTTAGCTCTTATAGAAACAATGGAATCAATGGAAAAGGCTAAAGAACTGGGTGAACTTAATGGACAGTGGATGCCATATATTTACTGTAGAGTTAGAGAGTGTCCGATCTGTATAGATTACAGCGTATCTCCCCACAAATGTTATGGATTAAAAGATCTCTTCATGGAAAAGGGGTTCCCCTACGGATACTTTAGGCCGCTAACACTCTCTAATATTGGTGATGAGGATTATATCCGCGTGGAAATTGGCTTTATGTATTGGGCTACTGGAATAGTATATTCGCTGCTTCAGTCTGGAAATTACAGCGGAGCTCTTTATTACATGAACGCGATTGAAGAGTTTCGACCACGTCTTGAATGGATCGTAAAAGATAACCATGGCTTGTCATCATATCTAGATGAGCCTTGGAATAGCATGTTTAAACATGTTAGGGCGATTGTGATGCTTGACTACTGCTCTTGGAAAATATGCTGAAGTGGCTAAAGATCTTAACTACTGCGAGAATGACTATGAAGGGCTTAAATCTTTCAAAAATTTTTTAGACCTTCGAGCCAATAAGTTATGTGAGATACGAAGAACCAGTATTTCGACCGCCAAGCGAGGCTTACAGCCTAATAATCCAAGCTACAATAGGCTGTTCATGGAATAAGTGCACATTCTGCGGAATGTATAAAATGAAGAAGTTCCGTGTTCGTGAGCTTGAAGAAGTGAAGGAGGATTTCAGAATTGCAAAGAAGTTCTATGGCAACGTAGAAAGAGTTTTCCTCGCAGACGGTAATGCTTTAACCGCCGATACTGAGTTTCTTATTGAGATCGCAAATTATGCGAACAGCCTTTTCAGGCTTGAAAGGATAAGTTGTTATGCAAATCCAATGGATCTGCTGGATAAGAGCAAAGAAGAACTTAAAGAACTCAGAAAAGCTGGAATAAAGCTACTATACGTAGGCATAGAGAGCGGAGATGACGAGATCCTTGCAAAGATCAGAAAAGGTGCAAGCTCCGATGAAATTTATGAGGCTTGCAAAAAGGCTCATGAATGCGGTTTCGACTTATCTGTGACTGTGCTGACTGGCATCGGCGGTAGAGGAAAGATGAAAGACAACGCCATTAACACTGCAAAGCTCTTAAATCGAATTCAGCCTAAATACACTGGAGTTTTGACCTACATGCCCGTTCCGAACACAGCTCTTTATTTTAAGATAGAAAGAGGAGAATTTGAACTGCCAAATGCCATTGAAAATCTGCAAGAATTGAGAACGCTCGTAGAGAACCTTGAGGCGAAGACGATCTTTAGATGCAATCATGCTTCAAACTATCTGCCGATCAAGGGAAATCTGCCTGAAGATAAACTAAAGATCCTGAAAACGATCGATTACGCACTCGCCAATCCACGGGTGCTAAAGCCTGAGTGGCTTAGAGGTCTTTAAAATTTTAACCTTTAATCAACTCATCAAGCTTTTCTCTATTGAAACCGAGAACCCATTTGTCTCCTTTAACAACGAGAGGCACAGAATAGCTTTTTGAAATGCTGTATATCTTTTCTACAGTCTTTTTTCTCTCCTCTTCATCAAGCTTATCGACCCAAACAACTTCGACGTCAGCCTTTGCTGTCTTAAGATACTCAAGAGTTCTCTTGCAGTGCGGGCATGTTGTGAGACCATACATCGTGATTTCAGCCATAAAAAAAGAAATTTCGGAACTTTTTAAATCTTCTCTTCTTTTGGGCGATGAGCATATTTATATCTTAACGACCTTTGTAGTTCGATGAAGATAGGCTGTTGCGGATTTCCAGTAGCAATGGAAAAATATTTCAAACTTTTTGAGGTCGTAGAGATCCAGAAGACTTTTTACAAGCCTCCAGCAGTAGAAACTGCAAAGAAATGGAGAGATAATGCTCCCGAAGGCTTTGAATTTACAGTTAAAGCTTGGCAAGTAATAACGCACCCGCCCACGAGTCCGACTTATAGAAGGGTCAATCTAAAGCTTGAAGATGCGGGCTTTTTTAAGCCAATAAAGCAGGTCTTTGAAGCTTGGGAAGTAACAAGAGAAATTGCAAAGACCTTAAAAGCTAAATTCATTTTATTTCAAACTCCGAAAAGCTTCAAAGAATCTGAAGAAAGCTTTAGAAACATGAGGGAATTCTTTAATTCCATTGAGCGGGAATTCACATTTGGCTGGGAGGCAAGAGGCTGGAGCGGTGATGCTGTGAAAAGGATTTGCGAAGAACTTTCGCTTGTCCACGTTGTCGATCCATTCGAATCCCAGCCAGTTTTTGGAGATATCAGGTATTTCAGGATCCACAAAAATCACAGCGACGACGAAATATTCTCACTGCTTGGCAAGGCAGATTATGTGATGTTCAACAATCCTTTTATGCTACAGGATGCGGAAAAATTGAAGAAAAGGAGGGATGAAATTGAGAGAGAAAATCTTAAGAGTGCTTAGAAGCTACGATCTTAGCGATTTGAAAATAGCAACTCTCGGAAGCCATTCAGCTCTTAATATACTCAGGGGAGCTAAAGATGAGGGTTTTGAAACTATATGCATCTGCAAAAATGGCGAAAGTGCAGTTTACAAACACTTTGGAGTTGCGGATAAATTGATCGAAGTTAAAAGCTTTGAAGAATTGCTCAATAAAGATGTTCAGGAGTTTCTAAAAAAGGAGAATGCCATTCTAATTCCTCACGGCTCTTTCAACGCCTACATAGGAAAGCTTGATGAACTTGAGGTTCCAATATTCGGAAATAGAAAGCTGATGGAATATGAGACAAGCAGAGAAAAACAGAAAGAGTGGTTCAAAAAGGCAAATGTCCGCATTCCGAAAGAATTTGCGAGAGTTGAGGACATAGACAGGCTTTGCATAGTGAAGTATCAGGGTGCCAAAGGTGGAAGGGGTTATTTCCTTGTTTCATCGCCAGAGGAATTTCAAAAGAAGGCAGAGGTAATGGTTAAAAATGGGCTTGTCAGCAGAGAGGAATTGAAAAATGTAGAGATTCAGGAATACGTAATCGGAGCTAACGTGTATTTCTCGTTCTTCTATTCGCCTGTCAACGAAAGACTCGAGCTCATAGCGGTCGACAGAAGATATGAACACGTGGATGGAATCAGCAGAATTCCTGCAGAGGAGCAGTTGAAGTTATCTTTGGAGCCAACATACACGGTAATAGGTAATTTCCCAATTGTTGTTCGTGAAAGCTTGCTGAATCAGGCTTTTGAAGTTGCAGAAAGGATTGTAGAAGTATCGAAGGAGATTGCTTATCCAGGAATGGTTGGGGCTTTTTGCATAGAAACAATCTTCAACGAAAAAGCAGAATTAATAGTCTTCGAGATCTCAGCAAGGATTGTTGCTGGAACCAATGTTGGAATTCCTTGTTCGCCATACTCCTACATCTTGTTTGGAGAAAACATGTATATGGGCAGGAGGATTGCCAGAGAGATAAAAATGGCAGTCGAGAAAGGTATGCTTGAGGAACTGATCTATTAGGTGATGTAAATGAATGAAGAAGGTTTGGAAAAGACTATAAAAGCTGGAGAGATCCTTAAACAGGTTGTTAAGTCCGCAGAAGAAAAAGTTGTGGTTGGAGCAAAGCTTATTGAGGTTGCAGAGTTTATAGAAAACAAAATAATCGAACTCGGAGCAAAGCCAGCTTTTCCGTGCAATATTTCGATAAACAGCGACGCTGCGCATTTCACACCAGCAAAGAACGACGAAAGGGTTTTCAAAAAAGGAGATCTTGTCAAGATTGACATCGGTGCCCATATCGACGGCTATATTGCGGACATGGCAATATCTATCGATCTTGGAGACCATTCAGAGCTTATAAAGGCAAGCAAAGAAGCGGTTTTCAATGCAATCGACGCTGTTAAGGCGGGAGTGGACACTGCAAAGCTTGGAAAGATAATAGAAGACACTATAAGAAGCTATGGCTTTAGACCCGTGGTGAATCTCACTGGACACGGATTGCTGCCATACATAGCCCACGCTCCGCCAAGCATCTATAACTATGCAACCCAGCGTGGTATTGAGCTCAAAGAAGGTATGATCATAGCGATCGAGCCTTTTGCAACGAACGGAGCGGGAAGGGTGGCAGAAAGGGGAGAATGCGAGATATACAGTCTTCTGAATCCAAAGCCTGTTAGAGTTAAAGTTTTGAGAGACATGCTTTCTGAAATAAACGAGAAATACAAAACCCTGCCATTTGCAAAAAGATGGCTAACAAAGGCTCCAGAAATTTTCATATCCAAGCTTGTCAGAGAAGGAGTGCTTAGAGACTATCCAGTGCTTTGCGAAGTTTCGGGAGGAATTGTTAGTCAGTGGGAGCACACTGTAATTGTGGAAAAGGATTCTGCAAGAGTTGTTACTCTATGATCTCAAATATTTAGCTTTTAAATACTTTTTATTGAGCCAAATACTTTATTTTTTCCGCTTCAAGTTTTTCTACTTCTTTTTTTAATCTTCTAATCTTCAATTCCAGTCTTTTCCTGTAAAATACCAAACCAAGGGATGTTCCAAAAACCATCAGGGTTCCCGCAACTAATACGTCCATATGTTATCAAAAGATACTTAAGTATATAAACTTTTCTATAAAAATTATATGATTATAATAATGATGATTTCGATATAGCTCCCAGTGATCAGAGAAAAGATCCCAAAAACAAACTCTCTAAAGGATCTTACTGGCCCACTGAGAATTAATAGTTTTTCTGACTTAAAGTAGCCCGATAACGAAAAGTAATAATAAAATTTTGCATAGTAAGATTTAAATCCTTTGACTACCACTGACTTTATGAACAAAGTGTTAACTTTATTGGTTTGGGTATATCTAATTAGCACAGCGAGTGCATTGGTTACCTCGATAAATGTTTATTCGGACGTCTCAATGGGTTCGGAAGGAGAGATCGTTTTCAGAGTGAATGGAGATCCCCCGTTCGTTGTTGGGATAAACTTTACAGTTCCAGAAGGCTTTACTCTCATTGAATGCTTGCCCAACTACAAAATATCGGGAAATAAAGTTGCTATCGCTTTAGTTGGTGAATCCGAAGCCAAGTGTAAAGTTAGAGCTCCTTTCAAATACGACATCTCCTATGATTTAAATGGATACTGGATTGATATGCTTAGTGAGAACGAAGGCAGCATTATTGAAAAAATAAACCTAAAAACTCCGCCAAAGACATACAAAGGTCCAGCATCTTCACCACACTTATCTGACGTTCTCCGAGTAAATATAATTGAAATCTCGGATACCGAAGTATACGAAGGCGATACAATAACAATCCGTGTGGATACCGCAACTTATAAGGATGTGACAAGATACGTTGCGATCATTGACGTTTATGATTACATGAATTTGAAGAAGTCTATCAACGAAATAGATACCACAGGTGTTGCAAGCAAGGCAAAATGGAGGGTAACGCTGGGTGAAGAAGGAAAGATTAACGAATTCACAGTAAACACTTCGAGATACGACATTGATGTTGGATACTACGTAGTTGTCGTGTATATAAACAAAACCGCTTTTGATGACTCATTGATATTCAGAGTGAAATTCTCAGGCACTTCAAAAGAAGAAACGAAAACCACCCCTTCAATTACACAAAATAGCTTGACTTCTAAGTTATATTTGGAAATGAACACTGAAAGAAAATTGATTGTATCGTCAGATTTGATGAAGCAGATAAATATCCTAGGCTTGTCAATAAAATCTAATGAGACAACAGAAGCGAATATTTCAATATCTAAGCTCCCTTCGTTGCCAAGCGGTGTTAAGAGTCCACCTGGAATCTTGCTTTACGTCTGGGACATAACGCTCAAATCTTCAAAGCCAGCGAGTTTTGAAGGATACATAGAGTTTCTGATAGAGAGGAGCATAATCTCCGAAAAAGGTTACAATCCAGATGATGCCGAGATAGTCTTTTTGAGATACGATAGGGAGTGGAGTGAGCTAAATGCTACTTTGTTTAAAAAAGATGATGCTTACACCTACTACATTGTAAAAACTCCCGGCTTCAGTTACTTTACTGCGGTCATTAAAGCTCCAGAAACGTCTACACAACAAACACCTGCCTTTAGTCAAGCTCCGCCCTCTACACAATCTCCGTCTATGCATCCCTCCTCACAACCTTCAACTCAAACTTCGCAAAGAACAGCGGAATATCAAACCACTACTGCCCCCTCATCCCAGATTAATGCACAAAGTTCGACATTCTTGAACTTGGAGCTAGTGATTCTTATAATGCTCGGAATGATGGGGGTTACGATAGTAATTTTGATCGGCTTTATGGTTTTAATGTTTAGAATTGGAGGTGAAAGGAGGTGAAAGCTGGGCTTTTATTTATTTTTATTGCATTACTGATTTCAACAGCAAGTGCCATTACAAGCAAAGACTACATAGAAATATTCTTTGATGATAATACAATAACTAAGGATGAACTTTTGAATGTATTAAGCGCCTACATGCTCAACGAAGATTATCAAGGGAAAAATTTGAAGCTTGAATGGCTGAGAGACGCAAGCTACGTTTACGTATATTGGGGTGGAAAACCGAAAAGGATAATTGATTCAGCCAGTAGTGAAGTGGTTATATACAAGCCAGTTAAGAGTATTGTAGTTCTAAACAGCGATTCTGGACTGGCTGTGCAAATACTTGGCTCTAAGGACAAAGTGGTGGGAGTTAGCACTTCTGTAAAGAGTTCTTACAAAATGCTTCCTGAGATAAGTCAAAAACCTTCTGTGGGTCTATGGAACGATCCGAATATAGAAGAGATCGTCAAAATGGCTCCAGATTTAGTTTTATCATACGTTCGATGGCCAACTTCTGACAAATTGGAGAATCAGCTTGCTGGAACAGGAATTACAGTCGTTAGACTCGATTTTTATATCCTCGATACAATGAAAGAAGAAATGAAAAAGCTCGGATATATTTTAGATGCTGAGAAGTATGCTGAAGAATACATAAAGTGGTTTGAATATTATGTAAACCTGGTAACGTCAAGAATTCCAGAAGAGGATAAAAAAGTTAAGGTCTACACAACTGGCGGGACAAAGGCTCCTCTACGTGCGTTTGCAGAAGGAACCGGGTTGTTCACGTTATCAGTTATGGCTGGAGGTAAAAACGTCCTTGAAGGGCGTAATGGTTACTTTGATGTAACGGTGGAAGAGCTATTAAATTGGAAACCAGAAGTTATACTTCGCTGGAGCTCAGCTGGCGGTTATGAAGTCGATGATGAAACTGAAGTGATAAAAGATTATAATGGTGTTTTGAATGCACTCCAGAGCTATTCTGAAGAGATCCCAGCAATCAAAAATGAGAGGATTTATGTTCTTTCAAGTAAAATCGGCACCAGCCCCTCTGCTCCAGTAAGTCTTGTTGCAGTAGCGAAGGCGTTGTATCCAGAAAATTACGGTGATTTAGATCCAGTGGCAATTCATCAAGAATTCATCGACAAATTCCTTGGAATAAACTTTGACGTCAAAACTCAAGGAGCTTTCTTCTACTCCAAGAGTTTTGGATGGTGATCGAACATGAAGTATACATTTATATTATTACTTTTATTAATACCGTTGTCTTTTGGAATTTCTTCTGCCTCTACCAGCAGGGAATACATAGAGTTGTTCTTTTCAGACGAGAGGATAGATATCGAGGAGCTTTTAAACTCAATAACAGCTTACATGCTCAACGAAGATTATCAAGGGAAAAATTTGAAGCTTGAATGGCTGAGAGACGCAAGCTACGTTTACGTATATTGGGGTGGAAATCCGAAGACGTTTGAGGACGTTAATGGAAACCAATTGAAAATTTACAAGCCTATTAAGAAAATTGTAACTTATCACCACCAGCATGCAGAGATGTTAATGATATTGGGCTTGGAGGATAAAGTAGTAGGTGTTAGAGACACATTTGCGATTCAGAAAAACAGATATCCGATCTTACACACAAAGCCAAGCGTTGGCTCAGGAGACAATCCGAACTTGGAAAAAATTATAGAATTGGATCCAGACGTGGTTGTAGCATATGGTTGGTATCCTGCTGTAGGAACAATTGAAGAACTTTCTAATCTCCCTGACAGAGTTATATCCATAATGAGGGTCGGGTTCACTGGAGATCCAATTGGAAAAGGTTATGTTGGAATCGATGCTATGAAAAAAGAAGTCTTGGACTTTGCATCGCTTTTCGATCAAGAAGTAATGAAAAGGGCTCAGAAATATTTGGAATGGCATGATAGATACATTAATATCGTGCTTGAGAGGGTCTCAAAGATACCAGAAAATGAGAAATTAAAGGTATTTGTAGAGAGCTCCGAAGGCAGTTACGGAAGAAGCAATACGAGGCTTGGCATAGGTCTGGGACATCCAGCCCATGGATTGGTAGAGCTCGCTGGGGGTAAAAACATAGGAGCGGGGAACATACCTTTTAATCCCACCTATAATACAGAATATAACGACATTTCGGTAGAATTCGTGCTAGAGAATAACCCGGATATAATAGTTGGAAGAGCTATGGGCACAATTTCTGGTCAAGGCGCATTAAGACCATGGGAAAGAACTGACGATGGCGCAGTCAAAGCTTATTACAATGACATTAAGAACGTTTTTAACTTAACAAATGCTGTGCGTAATGATAGGGTTTATGTTATTACAAACGATTGGGCAATAACACCAAACTATCCATCCGCTCTCGTAGCGTTGGCTAAGTGGTTTTATCCAGAGCTATTTGCAGACTTAGACCCATGCAAGGCCTTTGAAGAATACGTTGACCTTCTCGGAGTTTCGAAAGCCGTTCTTAACCACAAGTCATTCACTTATCCCGCGATATGCATATGAGAATTTTTACAGATCTAAATCTAATCAAAAAAGCTGTTTGAGGAAGTGATCGTATGAAAAAATTTTTATTTTTAGTTTTTTTAATTTTAACACTATCGATATTCCCAACACTCGCTTCAACATCAGAGAAATATAGGAACTTGTTTTTCAGTGACGGATACCTTGATAGGGAAGAGTTGAGCGACGCGATTCTTGCCTACATGCTCGATGAGCCCTATAAAGGGGAAAAAATAAACGTTGAATGGCTTAGAGATGCTTCGCATGTTTACGTTTACTGGAATGGGAATCCTAAAAAAATTTACATGTCCGACGGAAGAGAGAAAGTTTTCTATAAACCCATAAGAAAAATAATTCCTTTGAACCCATCTGCAGCTGACGCTATAAGAGTTCTCGGCGCTTCAAATCTCGTAGTAGGCATAGAAACCGCGACTGTGAAACCAAACTATCTCCCAGAATATCTAAATCTACCATTGATAGGTCCGGGTAACAATCCGAACTTCGAGTTGATCTTTAAACTTGACCCAGATGTGGTAATTGCCTACGTTCCAGGAGTATACAATCCCGGATATGATGCGCTCGAAGCTCAGCTTGAGCCAAAGATAACTGTTGTCCGCTTAGATTTTTACAAGCCCGAAACTATAGAGGAGGAAATGCTCAAGTTGGGAGAGTTGCTTGGTAAGGAAGAAAGGGCAAGAGATTTTATTGAGTGGAGAAAACATTATTTCAATATTGTTAAAGAAAGAATCAAATCAGTTGAGAGTAAGCCAAGGGTCTTTATAGACTATGGTCCCGGAAGAGTAATAACATCGGGAAGATTAACAGTCGCTTCCAATACTGGATTACACCAACTTGTTGAATTTACTGGAGGAATAAACGTCGGAGCTGACTTAAACCCAAGCATCGCAAGAATTCTCAGCCCCTATAGTCCCGGTTACTATGCGGTCGATTACGAGTGGATAATATCTCAGCAACCCGAGATAATAATAGGGCAAGCATCTGGCCTTAATTCGAGAAGTGGTGGTTTTGAAACAAACGATTTAAGTGCTCTAAAAGACTATTACAATGAAATAATTTCAATTCCAGGGATTGAAAATACCCCTGCAGTTCAAAATAAGAAGATCTATATTATACACGGGGATATAACCTCAAGACTTAATGACGTCGTAGGATTGCTCTTCCATGCCAAGTGGTTCCACCCGGACTTGTTCAGCGACATAGAACCGCTGGACGTTCTCCAGGAATACATAGACAAATTTACTTCTTCTAAAATGAACGTTAGAACCCAGGGTATTTACGTATATCACCCTGAACTACATCCAAACGGAAGATAAACATGAGAGCAGGATTGCAGGCTAACAAAGACGTGGAGAGAATAAAAAGAGAATATAAGAAGTTTATAGGTCGAAAAATCACTTTTATAATTTTTTCTATTTTGCTAATTGCCATATTTGCAGGTTTAGCAGTAACACTTGGCTCATACCAGATTCACCCGATCGAAGTTTATGGAATAGTTTTGAATGGATTCATGAATTCCATTTTAACAGGCTTCTCTTGGAATCCAGAAACGACAAAAGAAATGGTAGTTTGGAATCTAAGACTACCAAGAATTCTCCTTGCAGTTCTCGCTGGGATGGGCTTTGCCATTGCGGGAGCTATGACTCAGGGGATCCTCAGAAATCCCTTAGCAACACCATACACCTTAGGCATTGCTTCTGGGGCTGCACTAGGAGCAGCAATAGCGATAATACTCACGAAAGGTATAATCTTTGGGAAATATTTGATTGTTGGAAATGCATTCGTGTTTTCTTTAATTCCAACCTTTGTAATTCTTGGACTTACAAGACTCAAGAAAGCTACTCCAGAAACAATGGTCCTTGCTGGAATCGCAATGATGTACATTTTTAGTGCGGTAACCACAGTTTTAATGTATTTCGCAGAGAGCGATGCGGTTAAAGCAGCATACTTTTGGACTGTGGGCGACCTCGGTAGAGCTCAGTGGGATGCAGTGATCGTTGCATTTGTAGCATTAATCTTAATCTCTCCTATTTTAATGATAAAAGCTTGGGATGTTAACATAATAATGGGTGCTGGAGATGATACTGCTAAGAGCTTAGGAATAAATCCAGAAAAAACAAGAATATTCATTATGCTACTCTCTTGTCTTTTGACAGCGACAATAGTCAGTTTTGTTGGAACAATTGGTTTTATATGCTTGGTCGCCCCGCATATTACGAGGATTATAATAGGCGGAGATAATCGATATCTCGTCCCCGCTTCAGGTTTTTTTGGTGGAGCTTTACTTCTTATTTGCGATACAATTGCTAGAACGATAATAGCTCCAATCGTTCTACCTGTGGGAGTGGTAACCGCTTTCTTAGGCGGGCCAATGTTTCTGTATATTCTGCTAAGAAAGAAAAAGGACTATTGGTGAGATTATGAAGATAAGAGTCATTGATCTTGAATTTAGTTATTCAAGCGTTCCAGTATTAGAAAATATTTGTTTCGAAGTTAGAAAGTCTGAGATCGTATCTGTTCTCGGTCCAAATGGTGCTGGAAAGTCTACACTTATAAAATGCATCGATAGAATACTCAGACCAAATAAAGGGACGATATTTATAGATGAAAAAGATTTGAGACAGTTATCTCAGTCTGAAATTGCAAAGAAGATAGGTTACATCCCACAAGGAGCAAAATATAGTTTTCCAGCTACTGTTTTCGAGGTAATACTCATGGGAAGAAAACCACATATAACTTGGAGAACTAGCGAAGAGGACATAGATAGGGTCGTGGAAGTCATAAAAATGCTGAACCTTGAAGAATTTTCAATGAGAGACATAAACGAGCTCAGCGGTGGTCAACAACAGAGGGTTTTTATAGCAAGGGCATTGGCCCAAGAACCAGAAATTCTCCTTCTTGACGAGCCCACGAGCAACCTCGACATAAAGGTTCAACTTGAAGTTTTAGACATAATAAAAGAGGTTGTTAAAAAGAGAGAGATGTCTGCAATAATGGCTATGCACGATCTAAATCTTGCCTCAAGATACTCTGACAAAATCATTATGATGAGAGACGGAAAAATATTCGCAGTTGGAGAACCAAGCCAAGTCTTGACTCCAGAGAACATAAAAAGTGTATATGGTGTTGAGGTAGAAGTAATAAAAAGCAATGGATCTACTTTCGTGCTACCATTAAGACCTTTAAAAGGAAATTTTAATTAGTTTTTATAACTCTGCGAGTAGGGGAAGACCAAAACAAGGTTATGAATTAGCCAAAGCATTCATGAAATAGAAAATTAATATTTAATTAATATAAATTAATCCAATTTTTCTTGAGTTCATTTAAAAAGAATTAGAATAATTAATCAGAACCTAAAGAAAGGAAAGCTAAAGCTTAAATATACTTCGGTCATTGGATAAATGGCTTTGAAGCTTCCATAAGGTGGTTTGCATGGAAAAAACAGAAATTCTCATGAGAATTAAAGATGTCGAAGGAAGAGTCGAAGAAGCCATAAAAAAGGCCGAAGAACAGAGAAAAAAAGCTATTTTCGAAGCTAAAATTCAGGCAAAGAAAATTATTGACGATTCAAACACAGAAGCAAATAAGCTAAGAGAAGAAATCCTCAAAAGGATTAAAGAGAACTTAGAGAAGGAAAAACACGAGATAAAAAGCAAGAAGTTAAAGGACATCGAGAATTTTGAAAAAAGAGGAAAAGAGAATGTCGATAAGGCTGTGGAGATTCTCTATAATGAATTCATAAGGATGGTGGAACATGCTCAGGCCTGAAAAGATGGTTAAAGTCGCGGTTGTGGGTTCCAGAGATCAACTCGAAGTGGCTTCAGAGCTATTGTACAGGATGAATCTTATCCATATAGAAAATCCTTTAGAAACCGATTATTTCAAGGTAGGAACACCTATGGAAAGAGCTGGACAGATTTCAAGAAACTTACTACAGCTAAGAAGCTATATTTCCCATCTGAAACTTGATCCAACAAAGTTTTCACCAAAAAAGAAATTTAAAAGAAGAGAAATTGAAGAAAAGCTAAGTAAAAAGCTAACCGAATACCAGGAGGATATAGGAAAACGAATTGACGAACTCAGAAAAATAAATGAAACTCTTAAATCCATTGAATCGGAATTTTCGACGATTGAACCTCTAAAAGTTCTTGAAATACCTCCAAAACTTCTAAAAGGATACAGGAGCATAAAATGCTTTGTAGGTCTTGTAAAAGAGAATCCGATTCCTGAAATTGAAAAAATTACAACTCAATTCGATTTTGTGCTGAAGAAATTTGAAGATCAATTCGTGATTGCAATTTTCGTTAAATCAGAACACGGTGATGAGGTTTATAGGATCCTGCAGGGATTTGGATACAAAGAATTGCCAGTGCCAGATGTCGACCTTGAAGCAAGAATTTCCGAGCTCACAAAGATGAAAGAAGAGCTTTCTGAGAAGAAAAAGAAGATTGAAATCGAAATAGAAGAACTAAAGGTCAAAGAATCTGAACTGCTCTTGGCAATCGAAGAATACCTGTCCTCTGAAGTCGAGAAGGCGGAACTTCCTCTTAAAACCCTCGTCTCAAAGCACACTTTCGTAATCGTCGGCTATGTGCCGGCCAATAATTTTGATAAATTCAAAAAGGAGTTGGAAGAAAAAAGAATTGTAGTAGAACAGCTCAAATTTGAAGAACATGAGATGCCACCAACAAAGCTCAACAATCCGGGATTTGCAAAGAACTTCGAAGTGCTTTCAAAAACCTATGCCATTCCAAAATACAAAGAGATAGATCCAACAACGATAATGGCGATCTTCTTCCCGCTCTTCTTTGGACTAATGCTTGGAGACATGGGATACGGACTGCTGATACTTGCTGTTTCGCTGTATCTAAAGATGATCTTCAAGACCGAAGGCTGGCAAAAACTGCTCAACATAGGTCTGGCATGCGGTATAACTTCGATATTCTTTGGCTTTATCTACGGTGAATTCTTCGGACCGTTCAAGATCCCCGGAACAGAGAATCCCGCAGAAGTCCACTTCATCGGCGACTTTCTTGCGGGGCTATATGCTTTCAATCACGGACATCCGCTCTTTGACAGAGTTGAAGAATTCGGTGTTAAAGCCCTGCTTTTCATAGTGCTCATGGTTGGTATGTTCAAGATGCTATGGGGCTTCTCGATGGGCTTCTACAATGTATACGTGGAGCATGGCATTAAAGAGGCAATTCTTGAAAAGGGATGCTGGATCTTCGGAGTCCTTGGGCTTGTTTGCCTTATATTTGGATTCTCATACAATCTCGGAATTTTCACTTCTCCACCACCAAACGGATTCGGAGAGTTGTTCCCAAAGAACCTCTTTGTTTACGGAAATACCGTTGCTGAAGCAAGAGCTGTGCCTTTGCCTATTCCGGGACTTGTAGATGGCTGGCAGGCAGGATTCAACTACTTCTACCTCGCTACCTTGCCACTAATACTGATATGGTTCGTAATCTTCCTGAAGGCTGAAATTCCAAAAATGGGAATCTTTGGAGCAATAATGGCGGTCGAACTGCTCACATGGTTTGGTCAGATCATAAGCTACGCCCGACTGCTTGCTATAGGCCTTTCTTCAGTTTACATAGCCTTCGTTGTGAACTATCTCTCGCTCAAAATTGGCTTAGAGCCGGGAATGGCTATACTTCCACTTGCGATAGTTATAATGCTTATAGGTCATTTTGGAAACTTCCTGCTCGGCATACTCGATCCTGGTTTGCAGTCGCTTCGATTGCACTATGTAGAGTTCTTCACGAAGTTTTTTGAGGGTGGTGGTAGAGAATACACACCATTTGGTAGGGTTAAGAAGTTTATAGAAGAGGAAGGAGGTGAATAGAATGGTTGAGGCAATGATTAGTGATGAGGCGTTCATAAAGGGATGTGCTGCAATAGGGGCTGGTTTGGCTGTTGGACTTGCTGGAATTGGTGCTGGAGCTGGTGAAAGCGGTATTGGAGCTGCTGCAGTTGGAGCAATTGCTGAAGACAGGGGCTTCTTGGGCTTGGGTCTGCTGTTTACAGTTATCCCGGAGACCATCGTTATATTCGGCTTGGTCATCAGCTTCATACTGATGTTCGCTTACGGATGATCGGCGAGAAATTCGTGTTAAGGCTTGCGGAGAAGCTCGGTAGCGAGAAGAATGTAGAGAGGTTCGTTAGATACTACTGGCTGGTATCGACTTTCAGACTCGCATTGGGGGCGAGTATCGCAATCCTGATTCTTCTTTTTGGATATCGATTTAGCGATACTGTAAGCTGGGTGGATGCATTGCTTGGAGGTGAATAGAATGGTTGAGGCAATGATTAGTGATGAGGCGTTCATAAAGGGATGTGCTGCAATAGGGGCTGGTTTGGCTGTTGGACTTGCTGGAATTGGTGCTGGAGCTGGTGAAAGCGGTATTGGAGCTGCTGCGGTTGGAGCAATTGCTGAAGACAGGAGCTTCTTGGGCTTGGGTCTGCTGTTTACAGTTATCCCAGAGACCATCGTTATATTTGGCTTGGTCATCAGCTTCATACTGATGTTCGCTTACGGGTGAAAGGATGCCCTTAGATCAGGTGCTTCAAGAGATCACAAAAAAAGGGGAAGAAGAGGTAAAAAAGATTGAGATTGAAACCAAAAAGGAAGTTGAAAAGATAATGGCTGAGGCAAAGGCAGAAGCGGAACTAATCCTTAAAAGGGCAAGAGAGGAGGCAGAAAAAGAGGGCGAGGCTCTTAGAAAACAAGAGATTTCGAGTTTAAATCTTGAACTAAAAAGGATGATGCTGGCAAAACAAAAGGAGATCACAGAGGAAGTGTTCAAAAAGCTGAAGCAAAAAATAGGTTCTATGGACCAAAAGACAAAGAAAGATGTCTTAAAGACTCTGATCGAAAAAAATGCAAAAGATGGAATGCTCCTTTATGTTAGAAAGGAGGATGAGGATATCGTTAAGGAGATAATAAAGAATCTCAATCTAAATTTGAAGATCGCAGGAAACATTTCGGGTCTTGGCGGTCTCGTGTTGGAAGAACCAAGCGGGGAGGTGAGGATAAACCTAACCTTTGACGAGCTCCTTTCCCAGTTATACGAGAAAAAACTTGCTGAAGTCGCAAAAGTCCTCTTTGGGTGATATTAATGATCTCAAGAACAAAGGCGTCCTATGCTTACATCGTTGCAAGGACAAAGGTGATGAAGAGCAAACTGCTGAAGGCAGAGGACTTCAGAAAACTTCTCAACATGTCGTTCGATGAGATCATGAGATTCCTTGAAGAGACAGAATACAAGAAGGAAATCGACGAGATGGCTTACAAGTTCAGCGGTCCGAAGCTTTTGGACTACGCTCTGTTTTCGAATCTTGCGAAGACATACAGAAAAATCTACAGCGTATCCTTTGGAGATGCCAAGATGCTAATAGGACAGTATCTGCGTAGATGGGACGTATGGAACCTGATAAACATAATTAGGGGTAAAAACGCAAATTTGCCTGCTGAAGTAATCGAAGAGACTTTTGTTCCAGCTGGAGAATTCAGCTTGGAAATTCTTCGCTCAATGATTTCCAAAGACATCAATGAGATTGCAAAGGAGCTTGAAGGAACGATTTACCACGATGCTCTCTCAAAAATTGGCTCCGCTCCAATGAACGTTATTGAGGATGAACTCTGGAAAGCCTATTACAAAGCAGTGCTTTCTGTTAAGGCAAACGACTTCGAAAGCAGGGTTTTCACTAACTTCATAAAAATGGAGATAGATCTGAGGAACATAAAAACAATTCTGAGGCTCAAAGCTGAAGGAGATACTGCTGAGGAGGTTATTTCAAGAATAGTCCCGGGAGGTTACGAACTGACCGAAGAGGAGGCGAGAAAACTTGCAACTATGTCTTTTGAAGAGATCACAAAGTCCTTGGAAGGTTTCTGGTTCTGGAAGATATCAAATGTGCAGGATTTAGGCAGAACAGAGATTGAACTTGACAAGATCTGGATCGAAGCAATAGCTAAAAGAGCTGGCAATTATCCGCTCAGCGTTCTGCCAGTTTTGCAGTATATAGTTCTCAAAAAGGTTGAAATTGACAATCTTCGAATTCTCGGTTGGGGTAAATGGCATGGAATTCCAAATGAAGAAATAGAGAAGGAGATGGTGATACTATGAAGATGGCGGTAATAGGAGACATGGACTTTGTCACAGGCTTCATGCTTGCTGGTATCACAGATATATATGAGGTTTCGAAAGATGAGGAAATTGTTAAAGCGGTTGAGGATGTTTTAAAGAGAAAAGATATTGGTGTTGTTGCGATAAAGTCGGAATTTTTGAAAAAATTGCCCGTGGCACTGCGCAGGGAGATAGACGAGAGGGTTGAGCCAACATTCATCGCTGTCGGTGCAACGGGCGGAGTTGAGGAAATTAAGGAAAAGATAAGAAAGGCGATAGGTGTTGAGCTATGGAAGTAAGCGTTGGTGAGATATTTAGGATCTCAGGACCCCTCGTTGTTGCTGAGGGACTTAAGGCAAGGATGTATGATCTCTGTAAGGTAGGAGAAGCGAAACTAATGGGTGAAGTCGTTGGCTTAGCGGGAGACAAGGTGTTGATCCAAGTGTACGAAGATACTTCAGGAGTTAGACCGGGCGAAAAAGTTGTGAACACAGGAATGCCTTTAAGCGTCGATCTCGGTCCAGGGCTAATAGGAAACATCTACGACGGAGTTCAAAGACCATTACCACTTCTGAAGGAGATCAGCGGAGACTTCATTAGCCGAGGTATCGAGGCTCCAGGCATTGACAAAAAGAAGAAATGGGAATTTCAGCCATTAATAAAGAAAGGAGATGAAGTTAAAGCTGGTCAAATCATTGGAAAGGTTCAGGAGACTGAAGTAGTTGCGCACCGCATTCTTGTGCCCCCAAACGTTAAAGGAGGTAAGGTAAAGGAAGTTTACTCTGGAAACTTCACAGTTGATGAACCCATTGCGGTGCTCGAAGATGGAACTGAGCTAAAGATGGCCCACAAGTGGCCAGTAAGAATTCCAAGACCATACATTGAGAAATTACCACCAGTTGTGCCTTTGCTGACAGGGCAGAGAATTCTTGACACGTTTTTCCCGATTGCAAAAGGAGGTACCGCTGCAATTCCAGGACCGTTTGGCAGTGGTAAGACTGTAACTCAGCATCAGCTTGCAAAGTGGAGTGATGCTAACATCGTCGTTTACATAGGCTGTGGAGAGCGTGGCAATGAGATGACAGAAGTTCTTGAAGAATTCCCTGAGCTAATAGATCCGAGAACTGGAAAGCCATTAATGCTGAGAACTGTGCTTGTGGCAAATACCTCAAACATGCCTGTAGCCGCAAGAGAGGCAAGCGTTTATACTGGAATCACAATAGCTGAATACTTCAGGGATATGGGCTACGACGTTGCTTTGCAGGCTGATTCGACTTCGCGTTGGGCAGAGGCGATGAGAGAGCTTTCTGGAAGGCTCGAAGAAATGCCCGGCGAAGAAGGATATCCAGCGTATCTTGCTTCAAGACTTGCAGAATTCTATGAAAGAGCTGGAAGAGTGAAGACTTTGAGCGGAGAAATTGGAAGTGTAAGCGTCGTGGGAGCAGTTTCGCCACCAGGTGGAGACTTCAGTGAACCGGTCACTCAGAATACGTTGAGAATAGTAAAAGCATTCTGGGGACTCGATGCCAAGCTCGCTGGGAGAAGACATTTCCCTGCAATAAACTGGCTTATTAGCTACAGCCTATACACAGGAACTCTTGCAGAGTGGTATGCAAAAAACGTGGCTCCTGACTGGAATGAATTGCGCACATGGGCAATGAGCGTTCTGCAGGAAGAGGCGACATTGCAGGAGATCGTGATGCTCGTTGGAAGCGATGCTCTGCCAGAATCTCAGCGTGTATTATTGCTCGTTGCAAGGATTATAAGGGAGTTCTATCTGTCCCAGTATGCATATCACGAGATTGACAGCTACTGCGATATTAAAAAGCAATATGACATGCTCAAGGCAATTAAAACGGTGAACGACTGGTTCTACAAGGCTCTTGAAGCTGGAAAGACTTACGAGGAGATTGAAAAAGTAGAAGGCTTTGACGAGTTCATGAGGAGTAAGCTCGAGGCTGATTACAAGACCGCGATGACCAAGGCGATGGAGAAAATGAAGAAAAGCCTGGGGGTGTGAAAATGGAGGAATACAAGACGATTACCCAAGTAGCGGGCCCTCTAATCTTTGTAGAGAAAACGAAGCCAGTGGCTTATGGTGAACTCGTGAATGTTGTTCTTCCAGATGGCTCAGTAAGGAAAGGTCAGGTTCTCGACACTTCAAAGAATATTGTGGTTGTGCAGATGTTCGAGGGCACAAGAGGCATTGACAAAAGCTGTAGCGTTCGTTTCACAGGAGACATAGTAAAGCTGAATTGCTCCAAAGATTTGCTTGGGAGAATCTTAAGCGGTTCAGGAGAACCAATTGACGGAGGACCAGCAATTATTCCTGAAGAGAGAATACCAATCGTTGGTGCAGCAATAAATCCCTATGCAAGAAAGTATCCGAGAGAGTTCATTCAGACTGGAATTTCTGCAATCGACGGGATGAACACACTCGTTCGTGGGCAGAAGCTTCCGATCTTCAGTGGTAGCGGTTTACCGCACAACGACATAGCCTTGCAAATTGCTCGCCAAGCGAAGGTTCGTGGGCAGGCTGAAGAATTCGCTGTAGTTTTTGCTGCGATGGGCATAACTTATGAGGAGGCATATCAGTTCATGAAAGAATTCGAAAGGACTGGAGCTCTTGAAAGGGCGGTAGTGTTCCTAAATCTTGCAAAGGATCCCGCCATAGAGAGAATAATAACTCCGAGAATGGCATTAACCGCTGCGGAGTATTTAGCCTACACTTACGACTACCACGTCCTTGTTATTCTGACTGACATGACAAACTACTGCGAAGCTCTGCGAGAAATAAGCGCTGCAAGAGAAGAAGTCCCGGGAAGACGCGGGTATCCGGGATACATGTATACCGACTTGGCAACGATCTACGAGAGAGCGGGGAGAATTCGTGGGAGAAAGGGCACAATTACGCAGTTCCCAATTCTTACGATGCCCGCAGACGACATAACTCACCCGATCCCAGATCTTACGGGCTATATCACAGAAGGACAGATCGTTCTGAGCAGAGAGCTTCACGCTAAGGGTATTTATCCACCCATTAACGTGCTCCCGTCGCTTAGCAGGCTGATGAAAGAGGGAATCGGGGCGGGAATGACGAGAGATGATCACAAGCAGTGGAACGATCAGATGTATGCTGCCTACGCTGAGGGCGTAGATCTTCGCGGTTTAGTTGCGATCGTTGGCGAAGAGGCTTTGAGCGAAAGAGATCGCCTATTCCTGAAGTTTGCAGACGAATTTGAACGCAGATTCGTCAATCAGGGCAAATATGAGGACAGAGACATCGAGACAACGCTCGATCTCGGCTGGGAATTGCTTAGCATGCTTCCAGAAAGAGAACTGACAAAGATCGAGAGAAAATACATCGAGAAATACCATCCCGCTTACAAAAAGAAGACACAGGGAGCTTAAAGCTCAGCAGTGAGGGATAAGGATGGCAGAAGTTCAACCGACGAGAATGGAACTAATAAAGCTCAGAAGAAGAATAAAAATGGCTGTTCGCGGGCACGCGTTGCTGAAGATGAAAAGGGATGGCTTGATAATGGAGTTCAGAGAACTGCTTGAGGAAGCAAAGGTTGCAATTCAGAAAATGGTTGACAATTACAACAAGGCTCAGCAGAAGCTCTTGATTGCAATGGCGGTCGATGGCTTTCCCGCATTGCGCTCAATAGCACTTTCATGCTGTCAGATCCCGCCGAATTTTACGCTAAAAAGGAAAAGCATAATGGGCGTAGTAGTGCCTGTGATCAAAAGAGAGAAAGTGGCAAGAAGGGCAATAGAGAAACCTTACGGGATCCTGAGCACAAGCGTCAGAGTTGATGAGGCGGTTACAGCCTACGAAGAGCTCGTTGACTCGATTCTTGAAGTTGCGGAGATCGAAACCACGATCAGAAGATTGCTTGAAGAGATTGAAAGGACTAAGCGTAGAGTTAATGCTCTCGAATACAGAGTTATTCCAAGAATGAATGAGCTTGCAAGGTTCATAGCCTTTAAGCTTGAGGAAATGGATCGAGAGAACATAATAAGGTTGAAGAAGCTCAAGATGAAAAAGGCGAAGAGGTAAGACTTTTATATTTGCCTTATAACTTTTTTCATGGCGGGTTTTTCCGAGCTTATAGGCATATATTTAAAGCTTGGCGGAGACTACAAAGAATTCAAAAAGCTTTCTGGCGAGTTAAACGTTGGATATAAGTTCAATTTTGCAAAAAAGATCACAGAAGCGGATGTTCAGCTATTCGGACTTATCTCTGGTGATATGAATCCGATCCACTTTGACGAGGAATTTGCAAAGAAGACAAGATTCGGCGGTAGAGTTGCCCACGGAATGCTCACAACAAGCCTTGTCTCAACAGCTCTGGCAATGCTTCCCGGAACAGTTGTTCTTCTAGAAACGAATTTCAGGTACACTTCTCCAGTTAGAATCGGAGATCTCGTTAATGCGGAATGCGAAATAGTTGAGAAGGAGAAGAACAGGTTTAAAGTTGCGGTAATTTGCAAGGTTTCTGACAAAGTTGTTGCAGAGGGATGGGCTAAGATCTTAATATGGCAGTGATTGAGCTTCTCAAAGAGAAAAATGCGGATTTTTTTGTTCTGCATTCTGGAGGCGTGAATTTTAGCTATGCTACGAAGTTCAAAAGCTCCTCGACGATGTTCTATTTGATCGGAGTTGATGGCACAGATCTTCTGCTTTTGCCAGAGATGGAGCTTGGAAGGGCTTTAAGGGAGAGCAGAGTTAAAGAGATTGCAAGCTTCGAGAAGCTTGGTTATGAAGAGAAGCTTAAAGAGCTTAAAAGTCCAAGGAAAGCAATTGCAGAAATTCTCGTTGAGAGGCTCAAAGAAGGGAGGGCTAAGAAAGTTCTTATTCCCACCGACTTTCCCGCTTTTCTTGCCTTCGAGCTACAGAAACATTTTGAAGTCGAAGCTGACGAGAACCCATTCTTAAAGCTCAGAGCTGTGAAGAGGGCGGATGAGATTGAAAAAATAAGACAGAATTGCCTGATATTGCTTAGGAGTTTTGATAAACTTTACAGGAAGTTGAGATCAAAAAAGATCATGAGCTGCGATTCTGCTCGATCCTTTCTTGAAAAAGAGCTGTTCTTTCAAGGTTTGATCGCTGAAGATACCATATGCTCTTCAGGAAAACTCTCAGCGGATCCACATGAGCTCGGAAAGGGAAAGATCGAGGATCACCTTCTCGTTGACGTCTTTCCGAGGAATTTAAGAACTGGATACTACGCGGACTTTACAAGAACGATCTTGATCCGAAAAAATCCAGAGATTGAGGAAATGCTTAAGGCAGTAATCGAGGCAAAGAAAAAGGCAATCTCGATGCTCAAAGAGGGTATCAACGGAAAAGACGTGCACAATGCCGTCAAAGACTGTCTTAAAAGCCATGGCTTCGAAACTAAAGCGGGTGAGGGATTTATACATTCCACGGGCCATGGAGTGGGACTTGAAGTTCATGAAGAGCCAAGAATAGGCGATGTTGATGCTGAGCTAAAAAGCGGAATGGTTGTAACGATTGAGCCCGGGCTGTATTACAGAAAAATAGGTGGAGTTAGAGTGGAAGATCTGGTTTTGATCAGGAAGGATGACTGCGAAGTCCTCACACCCTACGAGAGCTTCTTGGCATTATATAATCCTTAGGCGCTGAATCTATATTTTCAAGATACTTTCTTAGCACCTTCGGAATTTCAATCCTGCCATCTTCAAGCTGGTAGTTTTCAATTATTGCAGTTATTGCCCTTGTTGTGGCTATTGCTGTTGAATTTAACGTGTGCACAAAGCCCTTGCTCGGCATTCCTTTCTTCTCAGCAAATCTTATGTCAAGCCTATAGCTCTGCCAGTCTGTGCAATTGCTACACGAGACCATTTCTCTATAAGTAGCCTGAGCAGGCATCCAGGCTTCGAGATCATATTTTTTGGCTGCGACTATGCCAAGATCTCCCGTGCAGATGTTCACAACTCGGTAGGGAATTCCCAGGCCTTGCCAAAGTTTTTCAGCATTCTCCAAGAGTTTTTCATGCCACTCCCAGCTCTGCTCTGGCAGGCAGAAAACGAACTGCTCCACTTTGTTGAACTGATGAACCCTAAAAATTCCTTTTGTGTCCTTTCCATGGGCTCCCGCTTCCTTTCTGAAGCATGGACTGAAGCCAGCATAGAGCAAAGGAAGTTCACTCTCCTCAAGCGTTTCCTTCATGTGCATCGCGGCGATTGCATGCTCGCTTGTCGCTATCAAGTGCAGATCCTCGCCCTCGATCTTGTAGATCACGTCTTCAAAGTCGCTGAAAGCGGTTACGCCTTCATAGGCAGACTTTTTAAGCATAAATGGCGGAAATACGAGCTTGAAGCCTCTGCTTGCAAGAAAATCCATTGCATAAAGCGTTAATGCAAAATCAAGCCACAAAAGGTCCTCGAACAAATAATAGAATCTCGAACCTGCAACTTTTCCCGCCCTTGCGATGTCAGCCCAGCCAAAAAGCTCTACTGCGTCTGCATGGCTTACTGGCTTGAAGTCGACTACCTCATACTCCGCCTTTCCAGAGGTTTTTTTAACAAACTCATCGACGTCTTCAAAGTAAACCTTTGCCTTTCCCCAGTAGCGAATTGGGACATTTTCGCTGTCGTCCTTGCCAATGGGCACAGTTTCGTGGACTATATTCGGGATTGAAAGCAAAATCGCCTCAACTTCCTTTTCAATTCTGCCTAATTCTTCTTCTGCCTTCTTTACCTCTTCGCTAAGCTTTTTTGCCTCTTCAATTAGCTTCTGATCTTTTTTATCTTTCAAAAGCCTTGATAATTCGTTTCTTTTCTTTCTGAGCATATTCGTTTCTTTTAACTTCTCTCTCCATTTTTTATCGAGCTCTATAGCACGATCTACAACTTCCAAGCTCAAACCGCGTCTTTTCTGCGACTCATATAGGATCTCTGGTTTCTCTCTCAAAGCTTTAAGAATGCTCCACATCAACAACCCATGGCATTTCAGTTATAAAAATGCACCGAATAGCAACGCAAAGAAGACCGCCCCAAGGGTTAAGCTTGCGAGCTTATACATCCCCCTCGCTTTTTCTTTTTTTGGAGCAATTGCAAACTTAATGGCTTTGAAAAGAAATAAGAGAATCGCTGGAATTGATATAGCCAAATAGATGGCATGTAGAGGGATCAAGAAATACAATGAGGTTGCCAAAATTAGCATGAGCAGAGTAGCGAAGACAATAGCCCATGAAGCCTTCTTAATGCCAGCAATAAGCGGAAACATTGGAATTCTCGCTCTTCTGTAGTCCTCCTCGTAATGCATCACTATGAACCAGATGTGTGAGGGGATCCAGAGGAGCACGATCCCAGAGATCAAAAATCCCGGCAGAGTAAAGCCTTTAACCGCAACCCAGCCAGCTAAAGCAGGCATGGCTCCCGCAAAGCCTCCAAGGATGATCGAATAGGGGCTTTTTCTCTTGAGCAGAAGAGTATAAACGAGAATGTCGAAGATAAGACCCAAAAAGAGGACAAAAGCGAACTCAAGGCTCACGAATAACGCAATAAGAAGCCCCGAAACAAAAAGGATTGATCCATAGATAGCACAAGCTATTGGGCTTAGCTCACCAGCGGGAATTGGTCGGCTTCGGGTTCTCATCATGATCGCATCGATGTCCCGATCGATCCACATGTTCAAAGCAGTGGTGCCTGAGATTGTTAGAAAGGTTGCAAGAAAGCACAAGGGCAGAGTTTCTCTTCCTCCCGCTACGAGAAAGCTCACCAAAAACGTGATCATGAGCAATAAGGTCTGTTTTGGCTTGATTACTTCTAATAGTGCTCTTGGCTCCACAGTCGAAATAGTTTTTCGAATTAAAATACTTTTGGAGTTGTAAACTCCCCAAATCTCGATTCTGCGAATAAAAACTAAATAGAAATATTTATAAAATTTAAGAATTTAGTGGCTGGGTGGAACTTGAATACCAACTCGATGAAATCCCGCCCAAGAAGGTGCTTATAGCCTTAAGTTTGCAGTGGTTTGCAATAATAGCTGCAATTCTTATTATAGGCGGTAGAATTGTTGCGGAAATTCAATTTGAGAATCCAACAGATAGAATTGGTTACATCCAAAAAATATTTCTAATTTCTGGAATAACGATGCTCGCTCAGCTTTTTATTGGTCACAGATTGCCTCTCGTAGTTGGACCCGCTTCCGTTCTTATCGCTGGGATTTATGCAAGCATGGGGAGTGATTTTAGCACAATATACACAGCAATTGCGATTGGAGGCGTTGTTATATTCTTTTTTGGCATTACAGGATCGCTAAACCTCTTGCGAAAGCTTTTCACTGAGAATATAGTTGCAGTGGTTTTAATCTTGGTAGCAATTACCCTATCGCCCCTTATAATGGAGATGATCACTTTGGATACACCTAATGCCGGTTACAACTTCGCTTTTTCAATTTTGTTCGTTATCATGCTTTTTATCCTAAACAAAAAGCTCAGGGGGTTCTGGAATTCGAGCTTAATTCTATGGAGCCTCATTCTTGGTTCTGCTGTCTATAGTCTAATCTTTCCTCAGCATTATGAAATTCTGAACCCAGATCCCCTGAATGTCTTTTCCGAAATCAATATCACACCTTCTTTCAGGTTAGAGGTAATTATATCCTTCATGATCTGCTTTTTTGCCCTCGCCATCAACGATCTGAGTTCAATATACTCCTTGGCAGGAACTCTTAAACTTGAAGACACTGAATTTCGAGCAAAGAGAGGTGTAACGCTGACTGGTTTGTCTAATATCCTTTCGGGATTTTTTGGAGTTATAGGATCTGTAAACTACTCCATGAGCCCCGGGATAATCTCAGCGACGAAGTGCGCATCAAGATACGCCCTTGTTCCCGCTGGATTTATCCTATTGATCCTCGCGTTCACGCCCTTTGTGATCTCTCTAATCGAGGCAATTCCAAAGGTTGTTATAGGCAGTGTATTTTTATATATAATGTGCTCCCAAGTCGCGGTCGGAATTCCTATGATCAAGTTTAAAGACACAGCTTCTGGCTTTGTAATCGGCTTTCCATTGCTTCTGAGCATAATCGTCACCTTTCTTCCAGAATCAGTTTTGACCAGTTTTCCCGAGATCTTGAGACCAATAATTGGCAATGGTTTTGTCTTAGGGGTATTGGTAGCGATGCTGATGGAACACGTAATTCTACGCAGAGATTATGAAAATTAAATTACTTTAATCAGGTAGATAGCGGGCAATGCCTCTCTATACCCAAAATTTTTGAGGCTCCCGAAGCTGAAATGCCGTAGCTAATGAGTGGCTTGGAATTTTCCATTGCACACTCATAGAGTTCCCAAAAAGTCCCGTTTATCAGGGAACTGCCTGTTATGAGCACTATATCGACCTCTGGTATCAAGTTCAGATTTTCCAGATGGCTTAAAATCTTGGTATTTCGAACCTTTCTGTTTATATTTTTTGGATTCATATCCGTAATGAAGAGATCAAATTTCTCGGACAGTTTTTCAGCGAATGCGGGTTGATAACCTATTAAAAGTATTTTTCTGAGCTTTGAAACCTTTTTCAGCTTTTCAAACAGCAATTTTGCGCATTCCAATGGTGAATCTTTTCTGCAGTGCACCGTTCCGCTGACAAGACCATAGTGCACCATAACAGCGTTCAAAGCGCAATAAAACAATGATCGAGATGCAATATTTTGCAAATTCAACTCCAGAACTTCAGAAACTTTGAGAGAAATGCTACTCGGCACTGTTGTGAACACTTGCGCTTTCGAATTTCTAAAATTGCACTCCATCACCTTTTCCTCACCCTTAGAAATAGCATATTCTTCGCTTGGCAACATAAACCACTCTGGCGAGACCGTTCTGTAATTTAGCGTGCTTTCATTTCCGCCAATGCTTGAAATGTTCTCTTCTTTAATCCCCTTCTCATCAACAAGCTTTCTGAAGTATTTTCGGCAGATCTCATCATAGCGATTCATAATCGTCACATAGTGGAATAACCTTTTCAATATTTATGGTGATTTCTTCCCCCTTTTGAAATCGATCTCTTGAACTAAAGACTATTTCCTGTCCTCCAACATCGATAAAAACCGTTGCAATGTCCGCATGGTTAAAAACGTTTACCACTTTCCCCTTCAATCCTTTATTGCTATCAATGCTTATGAACTTCGGCAGGACAAGGACTCTTTTTATTTTTCTACCTCTTTTTATTCTGCCCGCATAAATTCTATGGCTATCAAGAAAAGCTTCGCAGAAGTGCCCATTGTTAACAACTTCGTCAACCTCAATCACAGTTCCCAGCCAAGTTTTGATTTCAATTGGAAGATTTTCTGTATTTATTTGCGATGGATCACCTGAAAATACGACTTTGCCATCGAATAGAACGCATAGATTTCTTGCGAATGGAATTAGATCTTCGAAATTGTGAGTGATTAGTATTAGTGACCTTTTATCATCTTCTGCAATTTTAAAGATTGCATCAAGAATAAATCTCCACGCATGAGAGTCAATGCTGATTTCTGGTTCATCCATCAGAATTACATCACTATCAAATGCCAATGCACGAGCTATCGAAACTCTTCTTGCTTCACCACCGCTCAAAGTTGCAGGGTATTTGTTTAGCAGTTTATCAACGTTTAACAATTTCGCATAAGTTTCAACTCTCTCTCTAATTTGCTCAAAACTGTATCCGCGATCAAAGAGACCCAAAGCGATGTTTTCCCATACCCTGAGATTGGGAATCAGACTGCTGTTTTGAGGCACATAGGATATCTTTCTGCGGTTTGGTGGGACTTTGTCCACGATTTTTCCCCCAATGTAAACGTTCCCTTCGTAGCTAACCAATCCCGCTATAACCTTCAATAAGGTCGTTTTACCAGCACCATTTGGACCAATGACAAGCGAAAGCCCAGATTCTGGAAAACTTAGGTTTAAATCTCTAAGGACTTTTCTGCCAGAATAAGAAACGCTAACGTTCTTAAGCAAAATTCCACTCATTGACACCACCCAATACTTGCGAGAAATTCTTTTCCACTCTTCCAATAATAGAGTTAATAAGGATCAGGCTCAACGCCAACACCAAAACCACTGCAATCAGGCTGTCCATTCTGAGCGTAGAGGCATATATGAGCGCGAGGTAACCTATTCCGTTTGGCAAAACCACCATTTCCACTACAAAAACAGTCTTCCAAGCCATGACCGCTTCAGTCTTAATCATGGGAATGAGTCTTCCGATTAACTGTGGAAGTATAACAAGCCTATACTTGGTTGTCCGCTTGGCACAGTAAATGTCCGCTACATCGAGCTGGTTTCTGTCAAACATTTTCAGCGTGTTAACAACGCCATAGAGTATCGGGGGATAGGTGCACATAAAAGATGCAGATAAAGGCAAGGTAAATTCATTTATCCCTATCAATACAATCAAGATTGGTATCCAGGCTACTGAAGGAACTGAAAACACTAAGGTGGCTATGGGGCTAAGATAGTCGTCAAAGGAACGCCTTAGTGTTATAATTAATCCCGTGAACAGTCCGAGTGCTAAACCTAAGATAAAGCCAAGCGTAGATCTGATCAAGGTTAATAGGTAATTATCAATCAGAGATTCCAAAAATTTTTGATTCGCAAAGTTCACAAAAACCTGAGAAAATGGTGGAAAAATTGTATTCGGGATCGATACAAAATATCTCGCCAATATCTCCCAGCACGCTAAGAAGGCGAGGATGGAGATTAGACCTCTTCTGTTCATCTCAAATTCACCACTATGTCGCTTGCGTTGATCTTCTTTTCAATTAGCCCATGTGCGAACATGAAGTCTATGTATTCCTGAATCTCTGTGATGTTTAACTCAGTATCCCAATCGAGTTGCTCAATCGACCTTAGAGCGGTTTGATCGCTTATACCGAGCTCCAAAGCACACGCATGCGAAGCAAAGGATCTATTTTCTTCGATAATCCTAACACTGCTCTTTATTATATTAACAAATTTTGCAACGACTTCTGGATTATTTTTTAAAATATCTCCACGCGCAATAACAAAGCTACCCGGCATGTTAGGCCATACATCTTTGTCTCTCACCAGAATTCTTAATCCCCTTTCTTCTGCGACACTCGAATAATGCTCTGGAAGCGTTGCAGAATCTATTTGTCCGCTGATTAGCATTGACAGGACAGTATTTGGATCCCCAATGGGTTTTATGTTAAATTCCAAGCCATATAAATCCTTAATCTTCAGCAGCAAAATGTTCGTCGGATTGGGTATTCCAGTAGAATAGACCGTTGTGTTATTCAGGTCTGAAAGACTCCTAATCCTTTCAGGATTTACAACCAAAGCATATCCGCGGTTATGAACCTTTCCTACTATTTTAACGTCAACTTCTCTGTCCACTAAATTGACTATAGGGCCCAAACAAGCAACTCCTAAATCTACGTCTCCTCTTGCAAGGGCAGAAGCTAGATCTGCACCGGTTCTGAACTTCAAGAGAGTCTCAACAGTTATTCCATGCTTTTCGAACAATCCTGTGTGAACAGCTACCCAGATCGGAGTAGCATGAGTGTTGAATTCAACACCCAAACCCAATTTAATTTCCCTGCCCAAGCTATCGGATTGCCAAAAGAAAAGGCTATAAAGGAGCAATGAGACAACTACTCCAGCACTGAAGACTGCTACTTTCTGCCATTTCATAAAATCACCTTCATAAACATATCTTTAAAAATCAATCCTTAAAAATTTAAAAAGGTTTTTCTGCTATGTGCTCTGATATGGTTCGATATGCTCAGAAGTGCTCATCTTTTCAGTCTATTTGATTCCGTTTCTCTTTAATAGGTATTGAGAAGCATAAGGAGAGATCGCTTAAAAGGAGAAAGCAGAGATTATGTTAACGTAAAGTTCCCAGAACATCAATGGCATAATCGACCACAGCTCTGAGAAATCTCTTAAACTCATCTTCATTAAGTTCAACTATCTCTCCTTTCTCAATCCTCTTTTTAAGCCTGTAAATCTCCTCGATCCCGCTGTAATACTCTTTCAATTCTCCGATGAAGCCCTGCTTTGTTGCAGTTTTTTCGAGAAGCATACATCTAAGGGTGTAGAGCTTTCGGGCATACATCAGTGCAAGAAAAACTCCGGAATCCACCGCTCCAGAGCGCTTGAGCAGTTGAAGCAATTCTCTGGCAGTGCGGGAAATAGCCTTGAGAATGTCCTCTCTTGTAAAGCTGAGATCCTCGTCGATGTTGCTGAGAGGTTTTATCGGGATTCCCTCTTTGATCATAAGGGCTATTGTCGGGTCTTCTTTGACTTCCCTTCTAAGCTCGTCCCTCTTGAAAACATTCACCTGAACATCTCCATCAAAGATTTTGGAGATTTCCCGAGGATCCAGATCTCCATCAACAATGGCAACTACATCCAGATCGGAATACTCCTCAGCTTCTTTTCTGGCTGTAGAGCCTGTGATGTAAAGTCCTACAACCTCTTGTGGGAATTTGGAGTTTAATTTTTTAACCACAAGAAAAACTATGTCCAACATGTTTATATCCTTATCCACAAAAAATTCAATTTCAAACCTTCTGGATAACTATGGGACTTTATAACTCATTTCAAAGCTTCAACAAGTTTCTCCAGCGACATGGAACCAAAAATGCCCCCGCCGGGAATCGAACCCGGGTCTAGGAGTCCGCAGCCCCTAAGGATATCCGCTACCCCACGGGGGCTGTTTTAGTTTATTCACAGGTAATAAATAGATTACAGTTTTCAGCGCAAATTTTGATATACTTACAGATAGATTTTTTATCGATGCTATGGACAGAAAAATATCGCCCCCAAACTCTAAAAGAAGTTGTTGCAGGCAAAGAAGTTATTTCAAAAGTTTTAGAATGGGCAAAAAACTGGGAAAAAGGCCCCTGGAAACCTTTACTCTTAGCCGGTCCGCCAGGAATTGGAAAAACATCTTTAGCAATTGCTCTCGCCAACACAATGAAGTGGGAAATTGTTGAATTAAATGCGAGCGACCAGAGAAACTGGCAGATAATAAGCAAGATAGTCGGAGAAGGAGCTTTTAACGAAACTATAAGCGATGAAGGAGAGTTTTTATCTTCAAGATCAGGAAGACTGAAGCTAATAGTTCTCGATGAAGTTGACAACATTCACAAAAAAGAAGATGTGGGTGGAGAAAGCGCCTTAATCAGAATCATTAAACGAAAACCGAGACAACCACTTATTCTTATAGCAAACGATCCATACCAGCTATCCTTAGAACTAAGGAAGTTTTGTGAATTTCTTGAACTAAAAAGACTGACCAAAACTCAGATCGTAAAAGTCCTCCAGAACATATGCGCCAGAGAGGGGATTAAATGTGACAAAGAAGTCCTCGGAGAGATAGCCGAAAACGCCGGTGGAGATCTTAGAGCTGCAATAAACGATCTCCAAGCCATTGCAGAAGGGAAAAAAGAAATAAAAATCGATGATGTGGTTGTCGGCAAGAGAACACAGGAAATGGATGTATTTAAAGTCTTACAGAAAATCTTCAAAACGAATTATTCACCATACGCCGATGCTATGCTTCTCGATGAATCGCCTGAAGATCTGATTCAGTGGGTTGAAGAGAATTTGCCTCTCGAGTATTCAGGAGAAGACCTCTTCAAAGGCTATCTGGCTCTTTCAAGAGCTGATCTTTTCATTGGAAGAGTTAAAAAAAGGCAATTTTATAGATTATGGAAGTATGCAACATATTTAATGACGAGTGGTGTTCAGCAGATGAGAAAGGAGACAAAGAGCGGTTTTACTAAGTATAAGCGCCCGCAGACTTGGCAATTTCTTTTTCAGATAAAGCAAAAAAGAGAAATTAGAAACAGTATCCTTAAGAAGATCTCGACTTTTTCTCACCTCTCAACAAAAAAAGCTCAGAATGAAATGCTTCCAGTGTTAACACTACTTCTCAAAAATCTCGATATAAACAGAGCAGCGAGGATTGCAGTATTTTACCAACTCAACAGAGAAGAGCTGGAATTTCTTGTTGGTGAGAGAGCGGAGAAGATCATGGAATTCATCGAAGAGAATAAACTGCACAGAATCGACGAAAGCTGGATTTATATCGAAGCTTTCGAGAGACTCGAGAACGTTGATAAAAAGGAAGAAAAGACAGAAATCGAAAGAACTGAGGAGAAGAAAGTAAAAGATTTAACACTTGACGACTTTTTCTCTTAACATGAGCCTAAATCTTGACGAAGTGATAGAAATACCCGAACAAGATCTGGCTGAAGAGATAGTTGCCGAAATTGTAAAAAAGACTGGCAAGACTCAACAGGAAGTTTTCTCAATGATAAGCGAAAAGCAGGAAAAAATGAACAATCTTGTGAGCTTTGAAGTTGTCGCCCTTGTTGTTGCAAAAGAAGTTGGTTTAGACATTTCAAAATACATAACTCTCGCCGAAAAGAGAATTTTCAATGAAGCTGATTAACGATTCTATTGCTATAGGTAAAAAAGCAGTAATCGCGGATCTACACTTTGGTCTCGTTCCTTTTTACGATAAAGAACTTTTAGAGAAGGTCTTAAAGCTTGCAGAACGTTTTCAAACGCTTATAATAGCTGGTGATCTCAAACATCTTGGCAAAAAAAGTCCATTGGAGGAATTCCTTAACAAGATATCTGGAATAACTGAGCTTCTTATAGTTCGTGGGAACCATGATATAGGTATAAATGGCTACAAAGCTCTCAAGATCGGCAAATATGGCATATTCCACGGGCATTCAATTCCAGAAGAGAATGTGCTGAATTCTGATATTCTAATATTTGCTCACGCCCACCCATCTGTTTTCATTCCCTCAGAGGTCGGAGGGTATAAAGAGAGGGCGTTTCTATCAGGAGAGATAGAACTCCTAGATGTGAAAAGAAGAGTTTTGGTTTTACCCGCCTTTAATGAACTCTGCTCCTCAACTGCTGTGAATCTGGAAAAACCAGCTGGTTTTATGTTCAGAAAGTTTGATTACAGCAACTGGGACGCAATTCTTATCGACGGAACGATTCTAAGCCTTAGATCTATTTCAAAAAGATAAAATATCCCTCAACAACTTAAACTATGCTTCTACTTGAGCGTGAAGCCAAAGAACTGCTTGAAAGCTATGGAGTCAGGACTGCTAAAGCGGTTGTCTGCGAAAGCGAAGAAGAAGCTGTGAGGGTTGCTAAGAGCATTGGATTCCCAGT